>CALBMW010000268.1 GCA_937896275.1 uncultured Myxococcales bacterium | reverse complement strand
GTCGTTGCGCCCCTGACCGACCAGCTCGAGCAGGATGCGCTGCTGCTCGCGACCGGCCCGCGGCAGGGGCGTGTTGACGCCGCACACGAACTCGATGCGGAGCAGGGCCACCTCGACGCGGAACTTGATGCCCAGCGTGAGCAGGTTCTGCCAGTTACGGATGTAGACGCCCTGATCGGCGGCCGCGAAGAGATCGCCGATCAGATCCATCAGCTTCAGCTGCAGATCCAGGCTCTCGTGGTCCTCGATGCAGTCGAGCCCCTCGGGGCAGACCAGGCCGATCTCCTTCTGCACCAGCGGCAGGATCTCCTGGGTGGCGGGATCGCCGTCGTCCAGCAGCGCAGCCAGCGCGGCCTCGACCGCGTCACGGCCGGGGCCGGGATCGTCCGCGCCGCCCGAGGCCAGATAGGTCTGAAGCTCCTGCACCAGATCGGAGAGCGCGGTGCCCAGGTCGTCGTTGACACCGTTGGCGTGCTCGACCCGCTGCACCACGTCGATGTCGTCCGGCATGGGGAAGGCGTCGTACTGCCGTGCGGGATCGACGGCGTCGCGCAGATAGAAGAAGGCGTCGAAGAGGTTCGCGTAGAGGTCGCGCGCCAGGAAGGCGTCGGCGTCGCCGCCGACGCGCTGGAAGTAGTCGGGCGCGTCGAAGATCAGGTGGGCCACGTCGACCGCCGAGGTCGCGCGCCGAACCTGGATGTCCTGCGCGCCGACCACGGCGGACACCCCGTCGCGCTGCCGCTCGATCTCGCGGATCAGCTCGCGGGTCATGCGCCACAGCAGATCGCCGAAGTCGGCGCCCGCGCCCTGCGCGCGGTAGAGCCGGAAGATGATCTCGTCGAGGGCCATCAGCGTGTTGCCGCGATAGCCGAAGCGCTCGGCCCACAGGCCGCGCTCGACCCAGTCGTCGAAGGTGGGCGCCCCCGCGGGCTGCAAGGATCCGAGCACCCGCACCGCCGCCAGCGGATCGTTCAGCACCGGCTGCGCGCGCTCGTTGGCGAGGCGGAGCAGATCGGAGAGCGTCGCCTCGCGGACGTGGATCGGCACCTGCCGGGTGGCGGCCGAGTCAGCGTCGCGCACGCGCACCGTGATGGTGTAGTCGCCCGGCTCCGAGTAACGGAACGTCGCGTCCGGGTTGGGCAGCTCCGCGTCGTAGGCGCCGTCGCCGTCGAAGTCCCAGTCGTAGGCCACGATGGGATCGCGCAGCGCGCCCGGCTGGGCGGCCACGTGGAAGGCCAGCAGCGCGCCCGTCGTGGGATCGGCGGGCAGCGTCACGTCGCCCACGGTCGGGTTCACGTCGCGGACGGTCACCTGCACGGTGGCCGCCGCAGAGTTGTCCTCGTCGCTGACCACCAGCCGCGCCGAGAAGGCGCCGTCCAGGTCATAGGTGTGCTGCGGGCGGTTCTCCTGTGCGCCCTCCACCACCGCCGAGCCGTCACCGAAGTCCCATCGGTAGCCGCTCAGCGGATCGGCGGCGCTGCCCGGACGACTGCCCGTCGCGTCGAATTGCACGGGCTGGCCCTGCAGCACGACATAGGGCCCGCCCGGGTTGGCCACTGGGTTCACGTCCACGACGACGACCTCGAAGTCGGCGTCGTGGGTCAGCCCGAAGCTGTCGGTCACCCGCAGCGTGACCGCGAAGACGCCGTCCTCGTCGGTGGGGAAGTCCGCGCGCACCCCGTTGGTCTCGAAGCTGCCGTCACCGTCGAAGTCCCAGGCCCACGTGCTGACCTGATCTCCGGCCTCGGTGGGCCGCGAGTCGCTGCCGTCGACCTGCAGCGTGGCGCCCTCGGCGACCCGATAGGTGGGCACCGGGGCCCCCAGATCCGCGGCCGGGTGGCCCAGGGGCACGGGCAACGCCACCGGCGGGCCGTTGACGCGGAACTGGCGCAGCACCTGGCGCGACACGCCCTGGCAGTCGGGCACGTCGAGCGACAGCGTGTAGGCGCCGGGCTCGCCGATGGGCGTCCCGCCGTTGTAGACGATGTCGGGCACGCCATCCTGGCTCAGCCGCGCGGTAATCTGGTTGGCGCAGGTGGGCGGTCCCACGACCTGCCACGTCACGCGCGCCTCGGCCACGAGCGAGTCGGGCTCGGGGCCGTTGATCTCGACCTCGACCGGCTCCGCCACCCGATAGGCCCGCGTCGCCTGGCCCACGTTGCCGCAGGCGTCGGCGGCGGTGACCGTGCGGATGCGCTGGCAACCGTTCTCGACCTCGCGCTCGTCCACCTGCGGGCTGTCGTCGATCGTGTCCACCACGCGCACCTCGGCCAGGGGTACCTGCTCCGGCGGGTAGCACACGTCCTCGACCAGCGTGTTGGCGATGGTGACGTCGGGCGCGGTGCGGTCGAAGGAGACGCGCCCGCCCGAGTCCGCGGCGGACTCGGCGCCGGTGGCGTCGGTGAGCTTCAGCTCGATGGTGTGCCGCCCCTCGCCCACGTCGAGCGACGACAACCTCAGGCTGCCCTGAATGGCGCTGCCGTCGGGGGGGGCGTCGACCCCGACGGTGCCCACCTCGATGCCGTCGATGGAGACCTTGACCACCACGGCGTCGCCGTCGCCGTCGCGCACGTTGAACACGACGTCGAAGTTGCCGGCGCCAATGCACGACTCGCCGCGCGGCGAGACGATCTCGCCCTGGGGGGGCGCGCGATCGAGCACCGTGAGCTCTGCCTCGGCCGGCTGCGAGCAGGCCCCCTCGCCGTCGCAAGCGCGCACGCGCACGACCTGGGTCAGGCCGATCTGCCACGCCGGGTTGACGTAGTCGCGCACGGTGGCGCCCACATAGTCGCTGCCACCCAGCGCGCCCGCGCCGTTGACGTCGGCCGCGCCGAAGAGCCCGTCGCCGTCGGTGTCCCAGTCCCAGCGGACCACCTCGTCACAGGGCGAGTTGGGATCGATCGAGCCACGCCCGTCGAGCAGCACCGGCGCGAAGCCGTTGCCCACCGGGCCGGTGACGTAGGGGCCGCCGGCGTCGGCCACCGGGGGCACGTTGTTGTTGACGATCTCGAGCGTGACGTCCGTGCTGGCGCTGCGCCCGCCCTCGTCGGTCACCGTGAGGCGCGCCTCGATGTGGTCGCCGCCCTGGGCGTTGCGGGCCACGGTCCGGCCCGTGGCGTCGGCCGCGCCGTCGCCGTCGAAGTCCCAGTTCCAACTCGTGATGGCGAAGCCGCGATCGATGGGCCCATCGGTGAAGCTGCCGCCGCCGTCGAACTCGACCACGACGTTGCAGCCCACGCGGGCGGGCGTCAGCTCGGCCACGGCGGTCGGACCCTTGACGATCTGCAGCACCGCGCGCGCGTCGGTGAACTGCCCCGCGCGGTCGGTCGCGCGCAGGCGCACCACCGTCTGCTGCACCGCGCCGAAGCCCAGCGCCGTGAGCTGCGCCGCGGTCACGGCGAGGAGCGCGCTGTCGTTCGAGCGGAAGTCGATCGTGCCGTCGTCTCCGACGTCCCAGCCGTATTCGACCACCGCGTCACCGCAGGCCGCGTCCGGCTCCACCGTGCGGCTGCCGTCGAGGGCGAGCGCGTCGCCGAGCGCGATGACATAGGGGCCGCCCGGATCGACCGAGGGGCTGGTGTTGCCGGCGGTCACCGGCAGGGGCACCACCGTGGTCGCCGTGCCGTCGCGGCTGTCGGTCACCCGCAGGCCCACCGGCAGCGGGGCCCCGAAGGTGAACTGCCCAGGCGTCAGGTTCACCTGCTGCCCGTTGGCGTCGTCGTACTGCCCGTCGCCGTCGAAGTCCCAGTCCCAGCGCACGATGTCCACGCCGGGGTGCGGGTGCTCGCTGGGACCACCGTCGAGCGTCACGCGTTGCCCACAGGTGGCGGGGTTGGGGGTCGCGACCGCCCCGGCGACCGGCGCCCGGGGGTAGACGCTGAGGGTGGCCTCGTCGCGGGCGGTCAGCAGCGTCGTGTCCTCGACCTCGAGCAGGACGCGATAGGCGCCCGGATCCTCGACGCCGAGGGCCGCGAGCTGAGCCGCGGTGACCTCGGTGATCGCCTCGTCCTTGTTGCCGTCGGCGTCGACGCGCTGCAGATCCCACACCGGATCGCCGCCCTGATAGTCCAGATCCCAGCGGTACACGGTCAGGAAGTCACCCACGTCATCCGCGTTGGGATCGGTGCTCTGCACCGCGCTCAGCGTCAGATCGTCGCCCATCAGCAGGTGGTAGCCGGTCTCGGGCGGGTCCGAGGGATCGGCGTCCGCCGACGGCTCGGCCGGTCCGAGGCGGTAGTTCACCGCGCGTCGGACGGTGGCGGTCACGCCCTTGTCGTCGGTCACGCGCAGCCGCACGAAGACGGGCGGGATGTTCTGCGGATCGGGCAGGGGGTTGAAGATGCGGCGCAAGTCGGCGCGGTCGACCTCGGCGGCGTCACCGAAGGCGCCATCGTCGTTGGTGTCCCACTCGTAGCGCGCGATGCTGCCGCCCGGCACCGGCGAGAAGCTCTCGCGTGCGTCGAGCACGACGTCCACGCGGCCGGTCAGCTGATCGATCGAGGCCGGATCCGGCACCTGGTTCAGGACCGCCTCGGGCTCGGACCGGAAGATCGAGACATTGACGGTGTGGGTGCCGACGGCCCCGAAGGCGTCGGTCACGCGGAGGGTGACGGGGTTCTTGGGCTCGCGGGTCGTCCGGTTGGCGGGGAAGTCCATGGCCCCCTGGATGGCGGCCCAGGGGATCGTCACCACCGACTGGGCGCCCGCGACGTCGGCCGGACCCCCGAAGGCGCCGTCGCCGTCGATGTCCCAGGCGTAGCTCACGATGCTGTCGCCGCAGCCCACGTCGGGCTCGCTCGAGGTCGATCCGTCGAGGCGCAGGTCCTGCCCTTCGAGCAGGGTGATGGGATCGCCGCTGACGCGGGCGCGGGGCGCTCGGTTGCCGCGGTCGACCACGACCTCGAAGGTGGTGCTGGCCGTGTGCCCTCGGTCGTCGGTGACCTGCAGCCGCGCCTGGTAGGTGCCGAAGCGGGTGTAGGTGAAGCTGAACTGGGGGTTGGGGCCGCCGCCGTCGAACCCGGCCAGGCCGTCGACGTCCCACGAATACTGCGTGATGCGGCGGTCGGGGTTCGGATGGCGGCTCTGGCTGCCGTCGAAGGTGACCTGCTGCTGACAGCCCGCCGGGTTGGGCGTCGCGCGACCCGACGCGATGGGGTCGCGGGGGTAGATCGTGAGCTGCGTGGTGGCGACCGCCTCGTCGAGCGCGCTGTCGCGCACGTACAGGGTGACGTTGTTGGGGCGCCCCTGGGGCAGGCCCTGGAGCGCGGCCCAGGGCACGGTCGCGTTGGCCGTCGCGGCGTCGTCGTACTGGCCGTCGTTGTCGAGATCCCAGCCCACGACCAGGACGTCGCCGCAGCCGGCGTTCTGATCGGCGGCGGTCCCGCCGAGCACCAGGTTCTGCCCCACCTCGAGGCTGTAGGGCCCGCCGTGCGCGGCCGTCGGCGGCACGTTGGGAGCCGCGTCGACGTGCACGTTGACCGAGGCCTGCTTGGTCTGGCCTTCCTGATCGACCACCTGCAGCGTGGCCACGTAGTCCCCGCGTCGCTGGTAGGTGTGGACGAAAGCGGCGTTGCGATCGTCGGTCTCGAAGTCGACCGGTCCGCCCGTCTCCCACCACAAGCCGTTGCCGCGATCCACGTCCCAACGATAGGCGATGACCCGCGCGTTGGGGTTGGGGTGGAACGACGAGGCGTGGGTGAAGGTGATCTGTCCGTTGTTGCCGCCCGAGCACCCCTCGACGACCGACACCGGGCGCACCGAGGACACCGCGATGGGCTTGGGGTTGAAGATCGTCGGCGTCAGCACCAGCGCGCCCACGGGCGTCGAGAACGAGTTTCCGCCCGAGCCGCAAACGATCGAGTTGCCGGCGCCGCAATCGCTGACACGTCCGAAGGTCGCGTAATCACTGGCCGTTCGGTCCTGCGAGCGCAGGATGTAGGTGCTGAACTGCGTCGCCCAGTCGTTGGCGCCGATGGCGTTTATCGCGACCGCGCCGGTGCGGTAGCCCTTCTGGTGCGAGTAGATGCCGTACAGGTTGCCGCACTGCGAGGCGTTGCCCCAGCTGTAGACGGCGTCGGTGTTGCCGCACAGGTAGCTGCCACCGGCCCAGAGGCGCAGGCCGTTGCCCCAGCCGGCCTCGTTGCCGTTCCACCGGCCCGCGGTGAACGCCAGGTAGCGATCGTAGGCGCCGCGCATCTGGGCCGCGGTCACGTTGGCGCTCGGCGCGAAGGGGCGGGCGTTGCTGTTGGCGTCCAGGGTGTCCATGCCCAGCCACCGCGCACCCACGAAGGCGCCGCCGGTCAGCTGCATGTTGTTGGACTGCCAGCTGTAGTTGGTCCGGTACGACGCGCCGCCCTGGTTGCCCTGGTTCATCACCAGGTTCTCGGCGATCGCGTACTTGTGCTTGTTGTTGACGAACACGCCGTAGGGGCGGCCGGCGACCTCGGCCGACTCGAGGCCGATGTAGCCCCACTGCGCCGTGGACGCGTCCATCGTGATGCAGTCCGCCGCGCCGTCGATGGCGCTGTAGTACCAACCGCCCTTGCCGCAGCCCGCGCTGATCTGCATGTAGGCGAGGTAGTCGGTCATCTCTTGGACGAGCACCTCGTAGAGCGTGCCGGCCAGGCCACCCACCTGCACGGGCGTGCCGGCGAGCGCGGGCAGGACCGGGGCCAGGCTGCCCACGGTGAGGCCGGTGTAGTAGGTGCTGTTGTTCGAGGCGTTCGCGTAGGCGCCCTGCCCGGTCGTCGTGCCCGCCAGGCGGTTGCACACCCGCTCGGTGCCGTTGGCGTTGTAGCCGCAGGTCGTGCCCTCGTCGGCGGCGTTGATGGCCACCCGCGCCGTGCCGCGGGTCAGCGCCCGGTTGAACAGTCGGACGGCGTCCTCGGCATAGGGATCGGAGCGCCAGCGGGCGTCGTTCTGCGCTTCCCAGCCTTGGGGCAGCACGACGCCGAAGCGGTTGATCGTGGTGGGCGGGTACGCCGGCAGGCGGCCGTTGATGACGAAGGCCCAGACCGCGAGTGGTCCGCCGGCCGTGGCGTTTCCGCCCGCCACCAGCTCGCCGGTGATGCCGGCGCCGGCGCCCGCGCGGTTGCCCACCCAGCGATGCAGGTACCAGAGAGCCTCGTGCAGGCCCATCTGGCTCATGATCTCGAGTTGCTCCTCGGTCCACTGCCGCGGATCGTTGGCGGGATACCAGTTGTAGGTAAACAGGCGCTGACTGGCGAAGTAGGTCAGGCCGGTGCACGTATCGGTGACCCGCAGGTTGACCGGCGTCGACGTGTCCTCGTCGACCGCGGGGACGGTCATCGTGCGGCCCAGGTCGTAGACCGTGCCGGCGGTCGCGGTGACCAGGCGGTCGCCGTCGTCGTCGAAAGTGTCGTTGCGGTTGACGTCCCAGGCCACGCGATAGCCGCCCGCGCAGTGGGCGTTGCGCAGGATGGCCTTGGTAGTGATGCGGGCCCCCTCGTGCACCGGGAAGGGCAGGCGCGCGTCCCCGGGCGCGTAGGGCACGACCACGATCTCGGGATCACCGTTCTGCGCGCGCGCGCGGTCCGGGAGCGCCAGCAACGAGAGCGCAATCATCGCGAGCGTCAGCGGGACGAGTCGTCGCATGCCGTCACCAGTTCCAGGATACGGGCCAAGGGTTCGCGCCACCGTAGCACGGCTGGGCACCTCGAAAACAGGTGAAGTTTTCCGGTCTTACTGTAACCCAGGGACGTCTCGGCCGCCGGTTCCGGCCCACCCCGCCGGCCCGGTTGACAGCGCCCGGCGCGACGGCCTATTTACCCCATTGCCCCTCTGTACTGTACTAGTACACTGAATCAACTATCGAACGCCGTTTGGATGCACGCGGAGGATACTCGATCGATGCGGGTGCTGCTCGTCGACAACTACGACTCCTTCACGCACAACCTCGCGCAGTTGATCGGCGCGCTCGTGATCGACGCGCGCGCGGTCGAGGTGTTGGTCCGGCGCAACGACGCGGTGTCCCCCGACGAGGTCGAGGCGCTCGCGCCGACGCACGTGGTGCTCTCACCCGGGCCCGGCCATCCGTCGCGCGAGCGGGACTTTGGGGTTTGCGCGGATCTGGTGCGCAACGCCCGCGCGGATCGCCCGCTGCTCGGCGTCTGCCTGGGCCACCAGGGCATCGCCCACCACCTCGGGGGCGCGGTCGTCCGGGCGCCGGTGATCATGCACGGCAAGATCAGTCGGGTGCGCCACGCGGGCGAGGGCGTCTTCGCGGGCCTCTGTGACGGCTTCGACGCCATGCGCTACCACTCGTTGATGGTCGAGCGCGCCTCGCTGCCGGCCTGCCTCCGAATCACCGCCGAGACGGACGACGGCGTCATCATGGGCCTGGCCCACCGCACGCTGCCCATGCAGGGCGTGCAGTTCCACCCCGAGAGCATCGGCACCCCCGACGGTGAGCGCCTGATGCGGAACTTCCTGCGATGAGCGGGCCCACCGGGCCGAGCCCGCCGCCGAGCGCCGTCACGCGCGCGATCGGCGCCTTGGTGCTGGGGCGCGCGCTGTCGCGGCCCGAGGCCGAGGCCGCGATGCAGGCTCTGCTGGGCGACGATCTGGACGCGGCCGGGGCGGGCGCGCTGCTCGCGACCATGGCCATTCGCGGCATCACCGCGCCCGCGCTGGCCGGCTTCGCCACGGTCATGCGGCAGCACGCGGTGACGGTGCCGGGCGGCCTCGACGCCTTCGACACCTGCGGCACCGGGGGCTCGGGCTTGCCGACGCTCAACACCTCGACCCTGGCGGCCTTCGTGCTGGCCGCGGCGGGCGTGCGCGTGGCCAAGCACGGCAACCGCGCGAGCTCGGGTCGCTGCGGCAGCATGGACGTGCTCGAGCACCTGGGCGTCGACATCGAGCTCGACTTGCCGCGGGCGACCGCGCGCCTCGCCGATGGGCTGGTCTTCCTCAACGCCCGTCGCCACCACCCCGCGCTCGGTCCGCTGGCGGCCGTGCGACGATCGGTGGGCGTGCGGACCATCTTCAACCTGCTGGGCCCGCTGTGCAACCCGGCCGGCGTGGGGCGACAGCTTCTGGGCGTCAGCGACGTGGCGGCGGCGCCCTTGCTGGCCGAGACGCTCGCGGCGCTGGGCTGTGCGCGGGCCCTGGTGGTGCACGGGGACGGCGGCCTCGACGAGCTGGCCCTCAGCGGACCGACGCGCGTGTGGCGGGTCGAGGGCGATCGCATCGAGGCGGGCGTCGTCACGCCCGAAGACGCCGGCCTGGACGCGCGCCCCTTCGCGGCGGTGAGC
>CALBMW010000267.1 GCA_937896275.1 uncultured Myxococcales bacterium | reverse complement strand
CCACGGCCAGGCGCGCCGCGGCCTCGGCCGGGCGGTGCGCCGCGATCAGCGCCCGTGCTTGCACCTTGGCGGGCCCGAAGCCGTAGCGCAGCCCATCGGGTACCGCCGCTGCCCAGGCGGCCGCCCGCGTGTAGTCGCCCGCCCGCAGCGCCGCCAGCGCGCCGCGATAGCGAGCGAAGATGGCCAATGAGGGCAGCGCGTCCGCCGCCCGACCGTAGGCCTCCGCGGAGGGTGCCCCGAGCCGCTCCCGCAGGACCGCCACCACCAACCACACCTCGCCGGCGCGCGGATGATCGGGGTGCGCCGCCAGGGCGGCCTCGAAGGCGACGCGCGCGGACGGCAGATCCCCTGCGCGCCATGCGCGCCAAGCCTCGGCGAAGGCCGGATCGCCCGCCAGCGGTGAGGCGACCATCGCCGCGTCGATGCGCGGCGCCCGCGGAAAGCTGGCCACCGGGCCACCCAGCACCGGGCCACCCAGAGGCGGGGCCTCGACGGTGGGTGGCGCTTCGACGACTCGCGGCGCCGCGGCCGCGCCGGCGTCGGCGCGCTCGATCGGCGAAGGCGGCGGTGAGCAGGCGCCCCCTGCCTCGAGGAGCAGTGCGCCGACGATGAGGATGAGCGCAGGTCTGGGCACGCGGTCACTGTAGCGCGCGCCCCCGCTGTGGCGCGCGCGGCGCGCCGCCGTCGCGAAGGGCAAGCGCCACGCTCGACTACCTGCACCCCGCGCCGGCCTCGATCCACCCCGTCACGAGCTCGACGGCCACCGGGTCGGGCCGCTCGGTCGCCAGAGGCGGCATCTGCCCCTCGTCCCGCCGGATCATCCGCTGCAGCAGGACGCTGCGGGACGGATCGCCCGGCGCGACCAGGCGCGCGTCCACGATGCCCAAATCCCCCTGACCGGGGGGGCGGTCACAGAGACCCGTGTCGGCCAAGGCAGTGGACGCGCGCAGATCGATGGCCGCGTTGGCGGCGCCGTCGGGGCGAT
The DNA here is from genome assembly GCA_937896275.1 of uncultured Myxococcales bacterium. Taxonomy (GTDB): domain Bacteria; phylum Myxococcota_A; class Bradymonadia; order UBA7976; family UBA1532; genus JACKDN01. The sequence continues at coordinate 1,684 of CALBMW010000267.1, read as the reverse complement.
GGCAGTAGCCGCAGTTGACGTCGAGGACGGCGCGCGCCCGGACCGCGCCGTCGACGCCGGGATCGTCCGCGGCTGGGAAAGCGGGCAGCGCGGCGGGCGGCGCGGGCAACTCGACGAGCCCCGCCGTCGCCATCCGGCTGAGCTGATCGCCGGTGTTGAGCTGCGCGGTACGAAACCCCAGCGCGTAGCCGGGGGCATCGCCGTGGCACCGATCACACTCGGCGCTCGCGGGGTAATGCCACGACAGGTCGCTGCCGTCCGGCAGCGCGATCCGCTCGTCGCTCCCGCCCGCCAGCAGGAAGGCCTCGTCCTGGGCGGCGTTCCAACGATAAGTGTAGCCCCGCCAGCCGGCGGCAGACCGGCCCAACAGGCGCGTCTCGAGCCGGCGCGGCGCGTCATGGCCCGCGACCCTGAGCATGAAGGTCTTCACCAACACGGTGCCCACGGGCAGATCCCAGCCATCCTCTGCGCGATAGCCGACGCGCGCGCCGGCGGGCACCGCGACGAAGCGCTCCTTGACCGCCCCGTCGCTCCAAAAAGGCTGCGCCACCGTGTAGGGCGCGACGCCCTCGGCGGGGCGGTGTGCGGCGAGGTCGGCGAAGCAGCGCGTCGCGCTCAGCGTGGGGGGCACCGCCTCGCCAAAGGCGTTGGGCGCCCGGACCAGGCGGAAGAGGCCGACCCCGCGCAGGGCGGCGATCAGGATCTCGCCCCGCGCGTCGATCCCGAAGCTCGCGACCCGCTGCTGGCGCGCGATCGGCACCACCTGCGTTTCGCCGTCCGCCCCCAACCGCAGCGTCCAGATCGTGCCGCTGCCATAGTCGCCGAACACATAAGCACCCGAAAGTTCAGGCAAATCGACGCCGTGATAGATCACCCCCCCCGTCACCGACTGACCGGCCGCCCGGCCGTAGGCGTGCACCGGGGGCACGAAGCCCTCACCGTGGCACGGGTCGTGGGCGTAGCACGCGAAGCCCTCGAGCACGTTCCAGCCGAAGTTGCCGGGGCCCAGGATGCGGTCCACCTCCTCCCACGCGTTTTGCCCGACGTCGCCGACCCAGAGGTCCCCGGTCGCGGCGTCGAAGGCGATGCGCCAGGGGTTGCGCAGGCCCCAGGCCCACACCTCGGGGGCGCCGTCCTCGCCGTCGGCGAAGGGGTTGTCCGGCGGGATGTCGTAGGGCTCGGCCCCATCGACGTCGAGGCGCAGGATGGCAGCGAGCAGGGTGTGGGGATTTTGGCCGTTGCCCTGCGGATCGCCGCCGTCGCCGCCGTCACCGAGGCTCAGGTACAGATCGCCATCCGGCCCGAAGACCAGCGCGCCGCCGTTGTGATTGCTGAAGGGTTGGGGCACGACCAGCAGCGTGCGCGCCGAGGCCGGATCGGCGTGGCGTCGGTCGGCGCGCGCGTACTCGGCCAGGATCGAGCACCGCGTCGCGCCACCGCACGCCTCACCGCTGTACGAGTAGTAGACGAAGAGGCGGCCGTTTTCGGCGTAGCCGGGGTGAAACGCCAAGCCCAACAGGCCCTCCTCGCTGCCCTCGCTGAGCACCGGGATGGTCAGGAAGTCGTCGGTCTCGTGGGCGTCGGGGCGATCGTCGAAGGCGCGGATCTCACCGCCCTGCTCGACGACGAAGAGCGTCTCGGGATCGCCGGGCGCCACCCCGACTTGCACCGGGCGATCGAAGCT
>CALBMW010000266.1 GCA_937896275.1 uncultured Myxococcales bacterium | reverse complement strand
GTGGCCGCCGCCAGCGCAGTCACCTGGGGCGCCGGGGTTGCCCGCCACGCGCTGCCCAATCGACGCCGAGGATGCGCTGAGCGATCTACACAAGGTGCTCGGCGATGAGCTCGGCCACCGACACCACCTGCAACCCGCTGGCCTCGAGGGCGACCGCCCGTGGGTGGCTGTCGGTCGCCACGATGGCGTCGAACAGGCCGGTCTGATTCAGGCGGTCGAAGGCATCGCCGGGGAAGACCCCATGGGTACAGACGGCGACGAGGCGGGCTGCCCCGGCGCCGCGGTAGGCGCGCGCGGCGCCGATCAGCGAGCCGCCCGTGCGGATCATGTCGTCGTAGATCACGACCGACCGGCCGCCCACTTGAGCGCTCAGCGCGATCACCTGCGTCTCAGTCGCGCTCACCCGCCGCTTCAGGATGAACGCCGCGTCGACGCGCAGATCATTCGCCAATGATTCTACCCACTTGGCGCGGCCCGAGTCGGTGCTGCCCAGCACGAAGTCGGTGCCGCCGGCCGCGCGGATCGCCGGCCCGATGACGGGCTTGCCGTAGATGTGGACCGCCGTCGTCCCCTCGAAGTAGTGGGGGATGCCCTCGCTGTGCAGGTCGAGCAGCAGCACGCGGTTGCCGTAGCTGGCCGACGGGATGGCCGACAGCAGGCGCGCCCGCGTCTTGGCGACCACCGCCTCACCGGGGCGCACCGCGCGCTCCATCGTGGAGTAGCCGAAGTAGGGGATGACCAGGCTGAGGCGCCGCGCCTCCTGCGCCACGAGGGCCGTGGCCAGGTCGTAGACGCACAGCGTGGAGGCGTCGTCGACGGTGCCGCCCACCAGCACGACCTCGCGCCCCGCCACCTCGGTCGCCACGCGCTGATAGTGCTCCCCGTCGGGGAAGTCCATGCGCTCGACCTGCCCGGCCTCGGCCCCCACCAGGAGCCTCACGCGCTCGGCCAGGCCCTCGTACCCCGGGATCGAGAAGACGACGCTCGCAGACTTCGCCGGCGCTCTCACAGCAGGTTGAAGGCGGCCGTGAGCAGCAGGTTGTTCTGCACCTGCCAGGCGTCGACGATCAGCGGCACCTTCTTCGCCGACAGTACGTAGTCGAGCGAGGCCCACTTCGAGAGCTTGTAGCCGAGCTTCAGGCCGAACTCGACGTTGACCAGATCCGCGCCCTCGAGGTCGGTCTCGGCGTCGACCACGAAGGGCCACAGCACGTTGGCCGAGGCGCCCCACGTCAGATCCTGCTGCCACTCGCCGCTGGCCACGACCTCGATCTCGGCGCCGGCCTGGACCGAGTCGGCCAGCTTGGTCAGCTCGAGCGGGGTGGTGGTGTCGTCGTCGGTCACCGCGAGGCCCGCCTGGGTGAACACCTCCTGGGCGCCGAGGCCGAGCGTGGTGAGGAGCTGGATCTCCTTCTTGTCATAGGGCCGGGCGAAGACGCCCGTCGACTGGCGCATCAGGAAGGGCTCGAAGGCCGACGTCAGCTCGAAGTTCTCCTGCGCGGGCAGCCCGCGGGTGGTCACGTCACCGTCGGTGTCCGTGATGCGCAGGCGCCGGGGCTCGGCGACCACCAGGTAGCCCGGCAGCAGCGAGGTCTGGAAGCGCACGCGGGCGAAGGGGCCCAGCCATCGCACCTTCGCGAGCTCGTAGAGGTAGGTCGAGCGCAGGTTGAAGTCGTCGACCGTCTTCACGAAGGGATCGATGGCCGGCGTCTTCGTCTGCGTGTGGGTGACGCTGAGGGCGTTCTGCCAGACGTGCTGGCCGTGGCGCAGGCTGGCCGCCCCGTCGAGCAGGAGGCCCACCTGGAAGGTGCCGCCGTCGGGGCTGCCGACCACGTTGCTGCTGTGGCCGAACGAGAAGTTCGTGCCGAGGGACAGCTTGTGGGTCCACCCGTCCGGCTGGGCGGCGACCGCCTCGCCCTCCTTGGGGACGGTGGCCTGGGCGGCCTCCTTGCCCTCGACGTAGTCGGGCGCGTCCTGGGCCGCGGCGGGACGGGCGAGGACGGGGATGGCAGCGAGGGCGAGGAGCGGGAGCAGGGTGCGCATGGACGTGCCTCCGGCGAACGAAGCGGGAGCGGTTGTGCCACATCGGCGGCCGGCGCGCCAGACCGCTAATGCGCGTCGGGGCGAGGCTCGGCTATGCTGCGCAGATGCGCGCCCCCCGAGCAGCCTGGTGGTCTCTCGCCGCCGCCCTGTTGGGTGGCTGCGCCCAGATCGAGACCGCGGCCCGTGAGGCCGATGCCGCGCGCCCGTGCGAGGGGGGGGCCCGGCGCTGCGTCGGGCGAGCGACCCAGATCTGCACGCGGGACGGGCTGTGGGGCGTGCCCGCGAGCTGCGCCAAGGGCGAGAGCTGCGGTGAGGGCGCCTGCATGTTGACCTGCGAGGGCTGCGCCCCGGGCGACACGCGCTGTGCCCCCGAGGGCCTGCAACGCTGCGTCGCCGGCCCCGACGACTGCGGCGCGTGGACGCCCCCCGAGCCCTGCCCCGAGGGCGCCTGCCGCGACGGGGCCTGCGTCACCGACTGCCCGGCCCCCTGCACGCCTTTTTCGCGGTCGCGCTGATGCTGGCGAGCGCCCCGCTCGTCCGTGCTTTCGCCGATCCGCCGGCGGGGTGGGGGATCGACGTGCTGACCGACCAGCTGGCCGCCGGCAACATCGTGTGGGGCTTCGGCG
>CALBMW010000265.1 GCA_937896275.1 uncultured Myxococcales bacterium | reverse complement strand
CCCTCCGCCGCCCGCCGCCGGCGTCGCGCGCCCGGCGCCGCCACCCCCGCCGGCCTTCGACTTCGATGCCTTGTTGGCGCGCGCGATGGGCGAGGGCGACCCCTTCGCGACGCTGAGCCCGCTGCGCGCCGACGCCCAGGACGTGTCCCTGCGGCGCGGGGTCGCACACACGCTGGAAGCGCTCGCGGGGGACGAAGAGGCCGACGACGCGTCGTGGGTGCTGACCATCACCGTGGCCGCCTGGATTCGCCTGGGCCGCGCGCGGGCGGTGCTCGAGTGGTCCTGCGGCCAGGGCCGTCGTCGAGCGGCCGCCGGTGACATGCCGACGGCGCCTCAGCACTTCTCGCTGGCCGCGCTGCACAACCTGCTGGGCGAGCCGACGCGGCGCTTCGATCCCGCGCGGGTGCTGAGCGAATACGGCGACGCCGTCGAGCGCGTCGACCTGCACCCGCGCATCTGCGCGCGCTATGTGCAGGCCTTCGACGCGGTCCTCGCCGACGACGGGGGCGCCTCGGTGGATCTGGGCGTGCCCGCCTCGGAGGGCCCGGTGGAGCCCCCCCGTCGGGGCCTGCGCGGCCTGCTGTCGAAGCTCGAGCGGGGGCGCTGAGACCCTGATTACGCGCGGTGCGGCTGCGGCGCCGCGGCGTCATAGAAGGCTGCCAGATCGGCGCGCAGCTGCACCCGCGATGGCTCGTGGAAGTACATCATGTGCCCCGCCTCGTAGTGGGTCACCGTCACGTGTGCCCTGAGATCGGCCGGCACGTCGAGGCGGTCGGCGGTGTACTCGGCGGCCATGAAGGGCGTGGCCAGATCGAAGACCCCGCAGCCGATCAGCACCTTGAGGTGCGGGTTGGCCAGCATCGTGCGGGCCAGGTCGCCCGCGGTGTCGGGGTAGCCCATCTTTCCCTTTTGCGCCCACTCCCATGACTGGTTGACCTCGACGCTGATCACCTCGTAGGCGTCGTCGCCGTCCCACCGCAGCGTGCGCCGCAGGTGGTCGTTGGCCGCCGCGGTGAAGGCGCCGTAGGGCGCGTCGAAGCTGGGATCGCGCTTCATCCGGTCGCCGTGATCGTCGTCCGGCCCGCGATAGCGGCCGTCGAGGCGGCCGACCGTCTCGCGGCCGGCGCCGAGCATCTGCTTGGCCACCCAGAGGTAGTCCAGGCGAAGGCCGCGTCGCTCGATCTCGGCGGCGTCGAGGCCAGTGAGGCGTGCCAGCCCCGCGGCCACCTCGGTGCGTCGCGCCGGGTCCAGGCCGTGGCCGCGCATGAGCGCCGGCGCGTAGACGTCGAGCGCGAAGCGTCGGGCCTCGCCGAGCAGCGCGGCCAGCGTGTGCGGTTGCTTGGCAAGGCGACCGTGGTACCAGGCGACGGCGGCGTACGAGGGCAGAAACATGATGTGAGCCAAGTGGTTGTCCGGCTCGAAGAAGAAGGTCTTGAAGTTGAGCGCCAGGCTCAGGAGCGCCAGCCCATTGAGGGCCACGCCGCGCTCCTGGAGTTGCCAGGCGACGGCCGCCGCGCGGGTCGTCCCGTAGCTCTCGCCCGCCAGGAAGCGCGGGGCGTTCCAGCGCTGGTAGCGCGTCAGGTATTGCTCGATGAAGCGCGCCACGGACTTCGCGTCGTCGGCGACCGAGTGGAAGGCCTTGCCCTCGGTCTCGCCCTGGGCGCGGCTGAAGCCGGTGCCCACGGGATCGAGGAACACCAGGTCGGTGCGGTCGAGGATGCCCTGCGGGTTGTCGATCAGCAGGTAGGGGGGCGGCGGCACGGCCACGGCGTCGGGGATGTCCACCCGCTTGGGTCCCAGAGCGCCGAACTGCAACCACACCGACGACGATCCGGGCCCGCCGTTGAAGCAGAAGGTCACCGGCCGGTGCGTCGGATCGGGCACGTCGTCCAAGGTGTAGGCCACGTAGAAGAGGCTGGCGGTGTCCTCATCCTTGGGGTCGCGCAGGTTCAGCGTGCCGGCCGTGGCGGTGTACTGGAAGCGGCGGTCGCCGGCCTCGAAGTTGTGTTGGGTGCGCACGGTCCGCTCGGGGCGCGGCGCGTTCTTCTTCGGATCGGCGGCCGCGGCAGCCTTGTCCTTGGCCGGCTCGGCGTCGGGCGTCTTCTCTTCGCTCATCGGAACCTCGGCTGATCGACGACAGCCGCCAGATTGGCACAGCGCCACCACGCCGTCACGCCGTCACGCCGTCACGCCGCCCGCCGCGTCGCCGGTTCAGCGGACGGTGCGGCCACCGCGTCCACGGCGGTCACCCGCGGTACGCCCGACCGTTCAGGACCCCGCCCGCTCCCGCGCCGTCGTGCGGGCGAGCGCCGGCCGCCCCAGCACGCGGTCCGCGTAGGCCTCGAGAGTGTCGCTGCCCAGCGGCAGGCCCAGGCTGCGCGCCCACGCCAGCGAGTGGCCGGCCAGCACGTCGGCCATCGTGAAGTCCTCACCGAGCAGGAAGGGGCGAGCGCTCAGCTGCGCGCTCAGGACGGCCGTGGGGCGGCTCCACTCCTTCTTCGCGGTGTCGATCACCTGCGGCACCCGCAGCTTGGGGGGCAGGACGAAGGTGTGCTTCGTCTGGGTCCAGAGCGGCTGCTCCAGCTCGGTGAGCACGAAGAAGCACCACTGCAGGTAGTGCGCGCGGGCGGGCGTCCCGGCCGGCGGCGCGAGGCCGAGCCCTGGGTGGCGGTCCGCGACCCAGGTCACGATCGCGCCCGACTCGGTCAGGACGAAGTCGCCGTCCACCAGCGTCGGCACCTTGCCCGCCGGGTTCAGCGCGAGGTAGGCCTCGGTGCGGTGCTCGCCCAGGCTGGGGTCGAGCCGAACGAAGGCATAGGGCTCGCCCGCCTCCTCGAGCGCCCACAGAGCGCGCGAGGCGCGCCCGACCGTGAAACCGTAGACCGTGATCATCCGTCGCTCCCCTTGATGGTGGCGCCAAGGTCGCAGTGGCGGCGCCAAGGTAGCAGTGACCGCGCCGCTCGCGTAGCGTCGCGGCTCGTGAGTGACCGTGAGCGACCCGCGCCGGCCCCGTCGAGCAGCATCGGTCGACGCCTGGGCCTGGGCTTCCTGGCGCTGCTCCTGCTGTCGGGGGTGGGCGTCGCGGCGGCCCTGTCCGCGGCCGAGGACAGCGCGGTGGCGCTGCGCCGGGTCACCGGCCTCGTCGAGGACGGCCGCCGCCTCTCGCGCGTGGGCGCGCTCGTGCGCGAATTCTACCTGCATCAGGCCCACCTCGCGCTGGGCATGGATCGCCCCGAGCACCTTCGCCTGGCGCGGACGGCGCGGGCCGACCTCGACCTCGCGGTGGCGGCGCTGGGGGCCGCGCCCGCGACGGATGGTCCGCGCACGCTCGACGCCGCCGCGCTCCAGAGCCGCGTCGACGCCCTGAACACACTCTTCGAGGATCACTTCCTGCCGCTGCTGGACGCCGGGCGGGCGGCGGAGGCGGGGCACGTTCACCACCAAGCCGTCGCGCTGGTCAGCGCCCTCGTGGACGCCATCGAAGACGACCTGGGCGCCGTGACGGCGGCGATCCACGCGGCCGAGGCGCAGGCCGATCGGCGGGCGCGCCGGGCCACCCTGGTGGCGGGCGCGGTGCTCGGTGGGGCGCTGCTGCTGGCGCTGGCCGTCGCCGTCTGGACCACCCG
>CALBMW010000264.1 GCA_937896275.1 uncultured Myxococcales bacterium | reverse complement strand
GGACGCGAGCCACGGCCCGCCGACGCGCCGCGCGCGGGTGCGCCTGCAGGGAGCGCCGGAGCGCTTCGAGGCCTTCCGCGGCGAGGAGCTGCCCGATGAGGTGCGCGGCGTCGTTCTCGCCGCCGACGACGGCGCGCCCGCCGCCGGCGTCAAGGTGCAACTCTATCTGGTGCCCGAGGACGGTGGCGTGCCGGCGGTCGTGGGCGCCGCGGTGCGGACCGGGCCCGACGGGCGCTTCCGGGCGCGGGTGCGGCTGCCGGCCACCCTGGCCCTCGGGCCCTACCGATTGGTGGCCGCGAGCGCGGGCGGGCCGGTCTGGAGCGCCGCCCGGTCGGACGCGGCGTCGGCCGATCCCTGACGCGCGGCAGGTGAAACGCTCGCGCCGTTTCGCTATACAACCGTGTTCGCCCGCGCGGGCGAAGGGAGACACGCTGCATCATGGAAGGTATCTCGCTGCACGGCGGCCCGGCGCCCGCGACCCCGGCGTACACGCTGCACCGCCGCTTCGACCGCATGGGCCGCCTGGTCGGCGATCCCGCGATGGAGCGCCTGCAGGGGGCGTTCGTGGTGGTGATGGGCCTGGGCGGCGTCGGCAGCTTCGCGGCCGAGTCCCTGGCGCGCAGTGGCGTGGGGCGCCTTCGCATCGTCGACTTCGACGATGTCTGCGTCACCAACGTGAACCGGCAGCTTCACGCCCTGAAGGGCACGGTGGGTCGACCCAAGGCCACGCTGATGGCCGAGCGCCTGCGGCTCGTCAACCCGCAGGCCGAGATCGAGCCGATCAAGCAGTTCTATCAGGCCGACCGCGGCGACGCGCTGCTGGCGGGCGAACCCGACTTCGTGGTCGACGCGATCGATCAGTTCACGGCCAAGTGCCACCTCATCGCCACCTGCCGCGCGCGGGGCATCCCGATCGTGTCATCGATGGGGGCGGCCGGCCGGCTCGATCCGACGCGCATCCGCGTGGCCGACCTGAACAAGACGCACCAGGACCCCATGGCGGCCAACGTGCGCCGCATCCTGCGCGAGAAGTGGGACTTCCCGCGCGGCAAGCAGGCGTGGGGCGTGCCGGCGGTCTTCAGCGAGGAGACCGCGATCGCGCCGCATTCGCTGTCCTACGAGGGCGGTGACGGCTTCCGCTGCGTGTGCCCGCAGGGCAACAACGGCCTGCTGAGCTGCGAGCACCGCGCGCGCATCGACGGCAGCGCATCCTTCGTCACCGGAACCTTCGGTCTGTTCTGCGCATCGGTCGTGGTTCGCGGACTCACCGAGGGCTGAGGCCCGGCAGGCCCCCCAGGAGGACCCATGGACGTCCGCATCCCGCACGCCGATCTGTTCGAGGCGATCGCCGACCTCAAGAAGGCGCGCAACGCGATCATCCTGGCGCACTACTATCAGGAGGCCGACATCCAGGACGTCGCCGACTATGTGGGTGACTCCCTGGGGCTCAGCCAGCAGGCCGCCGCCACCGACGCCGACGTCATCGTCTTCGCCGGGGTGCACTTCATGGCCGAGACGGCCAAGATCCTGAGCCCCCACAAGACCGTGGTGCTGCCGGATCTCGAGGCGGGCTGCTCGCTGGCCGATGCCTGCCCGGCCGATCGCTTCCAGGCCTTCATCGACGCGCACCCGGGTCACAAGGTGATCAGCTACGTCAACTGCTCGGCCGCCGTGAAGGCCCTGAGCGACGTAATCTGCACCTCGAGCAACGCCGCCGACATGGTGCGGCTGTTTCCGGCGGATCAGCCGCTGATCTTCGCCCCCGACAAGAACCTGGGCGCCTACGTGCAGCGTGAGACGGGCCGCGAGATGGTGCTGTGGCCGGGCACCTGCCAGGTGCACGAGATCTTCAGCGAGAAGAAGCTGGTGCAGCTCAAGGTGCGCCACCCCGAGGCCGCGGTGATCGCCCACCCAGAGTGCGAGCCGCACGTCCTGCAGCACGCCGATCATATCGGCTCGACGGCGCAGCTGCTCAGCTTCGTCGTCAACGACCCGCGTCCAACGTTCATCGTGGTCACGGAGGCCGGCATCCTGCACCAGATGCAGAAGGCTGCGCCGCACAAGCTGCTGATCCCCGCGCCGCCCGAGGGCAACTGCGCCTGCAACGAGTGTCCGCACATGCGGCGCAACACCCTCGAGAAGCTGTACCTGGCGCTCCTGAACCTGAGACCCGCCATCGAGGTGCCCGAGGCGGTGCGCGTGGCGGCGCTCAAGCCCCTGGCGCGCATGCTCGCGCGCGATCTGGCCGCGGCCTGAGATCTCGCGGTCGACGACCGGCCGGACGTTGACCGCGCTTCGGGCGATCAGGTACGGTCCGCGCGTTTTACGGCCACCGAGACCGTCGAGACCCAGGGGGTCCACGCCGGTGTGCCGACGCATACGACAGCTCACTCCAACAGGGGAGAACACGGAATGAACAACGGTCTTCAGTGGCTGCTCGCGGGCGCGCTCGCCTTTTCCCTCTTCGGCTGCGACGACGGCGGCGCCGATCCGGC
>CALBMW010000263.1 GCA_937896275.1 uncultured Myxococcales bacterium | reverse complement strand
CCACGGAGTTGATGGGCTTTGACCTGAGGCCCGCCTTTGCCCAGAATGGTCGCGCTCCGTGCTGCTGGCAGGGGGCGGTCGCGGGTCCACTGACCCGTTCGGTACTTGGCTCTGTACTTGGCTGAAATGTGGCCGCAGACCGCACCGCCTCCCGCGGCTGTTGGGCCTGCCGGGGGCGTCCTCATGTTTCGATGTGGCAGCGTGCTCAGTTTTCTCGCCGCGATCGCGCTCATCGCCTGCGCCGACTCGGCCAAGCGGGGCGAGCCGGGGGACGCGGACGTCGAGCCCGGCGTCATCACGCCCCTCGACATGGGCACCGACCCCACGCCCGACATGGGCCGCGTGATCGCGCCGCCCAGCGCGCGCGAGCTGAGCATCGTCGGCAGCGACACCGTGCTGGCGCATTACGGCGACACCATCAGCCTGATCGCGAAGTACAGCGACAGCCAAGGCGGCATCCCCAACGCGCGGCTTCAGGTGCGCATGCTCGATCAGGCCGGCCAGGACCGCACCGCGACGGGCATCGAGGGGACGGGGCTCCGGTCGAGCAACGCGCTCACCGACGCGAACGGGCAGGGCACCTTCCAGGTCATCACCGGCAACCGCAACGTGACCTTCAAGGTCGAGGCCAGCGACGGTCTGGCCGACGGCGCGCCGCCCGTGCAGTGGAGCGTGACCGTCGCGCGGGAGGGCTCCGGTGGACTGACGGTCCGCGTGACCTACGATCCGACCGACCAGCGCTACGAGTTCCGCGACTTCTCGGCGGCCCAGGTCAGCCTCTTCGACCGCGAGAACTGCGAGCTGCTCCGCGAGTCCGCGAACAACCTGCAGGGGGCCTACTTCGATCTGGCCCCCATCGCGCCCTTCAACGAGGTCGACAACCAGGTCACCCAGGGCGACCTCGATGACGGCGCGTCGTTCAGCGTGGCGGCGGTGGGCAAGAACCGCGAGGGCATGCCGGTGTCCTTCGGCTGCGTGGACGGGGTGCGGGTGAGCGGAGGCGACATCACGGCGGTGGTCGTCGCGCTCGACGATCTGCCCCTCCAGTGGAAGGGCCGCTTCACCGTCGTTCACCACTTCGATTTGACCGACACGCTGCGCAACACGGGCAACTCGACGCTCGATCGCGTGGCGGACGTGCTCGGCGTGCTGCAGATCATCGGCGCGCCGGGCGACGCGCGCGGCGACGCCCTCATCCAGCTGGTGTGTGACCTCGCCAACCTCGACGACTCGATTTGCCGCATCGTCGAGACCGTCGGCGGGCCCTTCATCAGCCGCGCCCTCGATCGCTTCCTGCCCCAGCAGGTGCAGGACGTGTTCACGATCATCAGCGACGTGCTCTCGATCTTCAGCGAGCTGACGGTCGTGGGTGAGATCGAGTTCGTCCAGCCCCAGCTCGACGAGAACAACATGCTGATCGGCAATGACAACCGCTGGCAGAAGTTCCGCTTCGTCTGGCGCAACGGCTGCGAGATGGGCATGGACTGCCGCCGCGAGTTCACCATCGGCAACCTCGATGCCGAGCGCCGTCCGATCTTCGGGGTCTTCGACGCGACCGTGAACAAGACCACGATGACGCTCGCGCCGCACGGGCTGAACTTTCGCTACGGCGTCATCATCCTGGGCATCGCGGAGGAGTGGCTGATCCCGGCCATCCTCGGCAACGCCGGCGGCGACCGGGTCACCTTCGCCG
>CALBMW010000262.1 GCA_937896275.1 uncultured Myxococcales bacterium | reverse complement strand
TCGTCGTCGGGGGGCGTGCACGGCGAAGCGCCGAGGGTTTGTAAACACCCTCTCAAGGCTCGTCCGTCGCGAGATAGCGATAGACCGTAGTGTGGCTGACCTCGAGGGCGCGGGCCGTCGCCCGGACGTTGTGATTGTGTCGCCGAAAGACCGCCCTCACGTGCTGGGCCAGGTGAACGCGCAGGGGCAGGCCGTCCCAGTCGTGGGGCACGGGCGTCGCCGTCGTGTCGTCGAAGCGCAGGTGCGCCGCGGTCACGACGCCGTCCGCGTCGGCGAGGCCGCGCAGCAGCACGTTGCGCAGCTCACGCACGTTGCCGGGCCAGGGGTGGCGGGCGAGCCGCTCGAAGACGTCGGGTCGCAGGCGCCGGGCGCCCTCGCCCACGAGCGCGGCCGCCAGCGCGGGCAGGTCGTCGACGCGGTCGCGGAGCGGGGGCACCTCGACCGTGAGGCCCGCGATTCGGTGGAAGAGATCGGCCCGGAACCGGCCCGCCTCGACCAGGCGGAGCAGCCGGCGGTGCGTGGCGCTGATGAGGCGGAAGTCGACCGCCTGCCCCCGGTCGGCGCCCACCGGGCAGACGTGGCCGGTCTCGAGCACGCGAAGCAACACGACCTGGGCCGGGGGCGGCAGCTCGCCCACCTCGTCGAGGAAGAGGGTGCCGCCGTCCGCCTGCGCGACGTGGCCCAGTCGTCGACGCGCGCCGGTAAAGGCGCCGGGCACGCTGCCGAAGAGCTCGGCCTCGACCAGCTCGCGTGGGATGGCGCCGCAGTTCACCGCGACGAAGGCCCCGCGGCGGCCCGAGGCGGCGTGCAGCCCGCGCGCCGCGAGCTCCTTGCCCGCCCCCGTCTCACCCTGCACCAGCACGGGCGCCGTCGACGCCCCATAGCGTATCAACCGCGCGCGGAGGGCGGCCATCGCGGTGCTGTCACCCACCATGCGGTGTGTCGTGGTCATGCGCGGACACCTCCCGGGCGTGGCCCGCGTCGGTGCGGGCGCAGAGGTATCGGTCAGCCGCGCGAGGCCGTGCGCAAATCGACCGACTTTTTTTCGAGGGTCGTCCGCGGGTGGATCGCGTGACGTTGCGAACCGCCGGCTTCGCGCCACGATCCCGAGCCAACGGCCCCGGACTACGGGCCGTGCTCTGGGTGCAGGGCTGCGATCTGGGCTGTCCGGGGTGCTTCAACCCGGCCACGCACGCGGCGTCGGGCGTGAGTCGGCCGGTCGACGCCGTCGCCGAGCAAGTGCTGGCGGCGCTGACCGACGACCACGCCGGCGTGACCTTCTCGGGCGGCGAGCCCTTCCAGCAAGCCGAGGCCACCGCCGAGCTCGCGGACCGACTGCGCGCCGCCCGACCCGGCGCGCACCTCATGGCCTTCAGCGGATACCGGCTGGAGGATCTGCGAGGACCCGCTGCGCCACCCGGCGCGGCCGACCTGCTGGCCACCCTCGACGCGCTGGTCGACGGCCCCTTCGACCCTCGACGGGCGCGCGCGCGCCCCTGGCGGGCCTCGACCAACCAGCGCCTCTGGATCATCGGGCGGCCGCTGCCCACGTGCGCCTTCGAGGCGGCCCCACCCGAGGCCGAGCTGCACCTTGCGGCCGACGGCGCGGTCCTGCTGAGCGGCTATCCCGACGCGGGGCTGAGGGCGCTGGTCCGCCAGATGGGCGGCGATCCGCGCGACGACGGCTGAGATTCGCACGATAACGTCACCGCGGATCTCGGCCGGCGTCGTTATCGTGCGAATCCGCTCGCGCGGGCCGCTGAGGGGCAGCGGCTCAGGGGCAGCCACCGCGGTCTCCGGCGGCGTTGTCGGCGAAAGTGTTGGCGGCCGGCTCGCTGAGCGTCGAGCCGTCGCAGGCGACGTTCACGCCGTTGCCGCCGTTGCCGGTGACGGTCACGGCCTCGAGCCGCAGCGTGCTTCGGTTGAGAGCGACGAGGCCGTGACCCGCGTTGCCTCGCACCTCGACCCCGCGCAGCACCAAGGTCGCGCCCTGAGCCGCGAGCCCGCCGTGGCCCGGGCCCTCCCGTGGCTCGGCGCGCGCCTCCGCCAGCCGACCACCCCGGAGTTCGACCAGCCCGCCGAGCACCAGGAGGTTGTGCCCACCGTTGCGCTGCGCGACGAGATCGGTGGCCAGCAGGGGGCCCGCGGGATCCACGATGAGCACGCCGGGGCCGGCGTTGTCCTCGAGCGTGACCCCCTCGAACACCGCGTCGGCGTGCTCGAGCGAGGCCCCGGCGCCGCCGCTGCCCGCGCTGCGGACCCTCACCAGGCGCGCCTGGGCGTCGAACAGCTGGATGCCGTCGGCGAGATCCCCGTCCCCGGGCAGCGTGCCGGTCACCGTGAGGTCGGTCACCAGGACGGGGGCACCCCCTCGGCCGAACACCGAGAGCCCCGCACCGCGGCAGTCCGTGATCACGGCCGGCCCGATCTGCACCGCGCCGTCGGCGGGCGGATCGGTCACCGCGAGGCCCACCTCACCGGCACGCTCGATCTGCAGATCCGTGATGACCGCCACGGCGCGGAGCAGCGCGACCCCTCGCTGCGGCGCATCGATCACGTGCACGTGGCGGGCGTCGAGCGTGGCGCCCGAGGCCAGGACGCCGAAGCGATCGGTGGCGGTGAAGGTGGCGCCATCGAGCATCAACGTGCCGTCCTGGCTCACCGTGGCGCCGCCGTTGTGCATCCTCTCGACCCGCAGGTCGCGCACCCGCACGGTCCCTCCGTTGACGCCGACGCCGCTGCCGCTGCCGTCGCCCACCTGGACGTCGGTGGCGTCGACCACCGCGCCCTCGCCGATCCGCAGGCCCCGCTCGCCGCCGGTCACCCGCAGGCCCGTGACCTGGCCCCGCGCGCGCACGAAGCCCACGCCGGTGCCGGTCCCTTGATCGGCGGCGTAGATCACGTCGGTGACGTCCACGTCGGTCAGCTCGGCCGTGCCCTCGATCACGCGCACGCCGGCCCCGGTCGCGGCGTCGACGCGCAAGCGGCGCACGACGAGCGCGCCCCCCTCGATCAAGACGCCCGGGCCCCCGGTCCCCAGGATCTCGAGTTCGTCGAGCTGCACGGTGGCTGCGCCCGCGCGAAGGCCCACCCAGTCGGCGCCCTGAATGCCACCGCCCCGCCAGGTGAGCGAGGCGCCCGTCTCCACCGCCACGGCGGCGCCCGGACTGGGCCCGTCCTCGCCGTAGCCGGGCGGGTCGGCTCCGGGGCGCCGCAGGGGTCCGAGCACCCACAGGCCCTCGAAGGTGGCGTCGGCCCTCACGAGGACGCCGGTCTCGATCGCGTCGCGGACGGTGACGTCGAGCAGCCCGGCCGGCGCCTCGATGGTCACGGCGGGCTCTCCGCCGAGCACCGCCAGGGCCCGCACGTCGGCCCCGGGTCGCGTCAGCACGAGCGGGCCGTCGAGCGTGCTCAGCTCGGCGCCGCTGCCGTAGAGCGCGACCTGCGGCGGCGGCTCGATCGCGGCGCCGAAGTCACCGGGCAGCAGGAAGACCGTGTCGCCCGGCTGCGCGACCACATAGGCGCCCACGAGATCGGGATAGGGCCGCTCGCGGCTGCCGTCGGCCGACACCGGATCGGCCCCCGGCGACACGTGCAGCAGTCGCTCGAGCAGCACGTCGGGGGCGGGCGCGCGGGCGTCGGGTGCCGGCGGCGGTGTCGCGTCGCGTGGGTCGAGGCTGGCAGGCGCGCCGTCGCAGGCCACCACGGCCAGCGTGGCGAGGCCCACGAGGACGAGGCGAAGGGCCGGCCCACGCGCGAACCTTCCCACGGAGTCGATGAGCCTGGCGGGACGCCCATCTGCCGGCCGACGCCCACGTGGGGAGGCCCTCGAACAGCTCGGGTCATCCTGCCGCTGCCCACCCGGGCCAAGACCGGCAGCGCCGCGCGGCGCTCGAACCAGGGTTCGTGGGGACGCTCTCAGGGCCCGCGCCGCCGGCGGATCGCGACGCCGCCGACCAGCGACAGCAGCAGCCAGGCGGGGGTCCCAGGCGCCGCCCCACCCGGGGCAGCGGAGCAATCGTCGGAGCTCTTGGTGCCGGGACGCCGAATCGTCAACGCACCTGACAGGCGAGCCGTCTTGTCGCCCCGCGTGGCCACGAGATCGTAGGTGCCGGCGCTGAGCGTCGTGGCCAGCGTGGCGGTGGCCCGTCCCGCATCCTCGATCGTCAGATCGACCAGCGGGACGCCACCAATCGCGAAGGCGGTCTCAGAGGTGAAGCCCGCCCCCTGCAGCGTCAGCAGGGCGGTCGCGCCCTCGGCGATGGTGGCCGGCGTCAGCGCGGTCAGGGCCAGCTCGTCGGGCCCCAGCACGGTGAAGGCGGTCGGCAGGATCGAGGCCTGTCCGTCGTCGCGTTCGACGACCAGGTCGTGTACGCCGGGCGGCAGGCCCGCGGGCACGATGGCGGTGATGGTCGAGTCGGACAGGGCGACCGCCTCGAGTAGACGGTGCTCGCCGAGCCGCACCCGGTCGATGCCCCCGACGGGGAAGCCGCGTCCGTTGATGACCACCTCGACGTTGGCCTCGGGGCTGCCGCGCGACGGGTGGATGGCCCGCACCTCGAGCGGCCCGTAGCCGGCGTCGAAGCGCTCGGACGGGCGAGCGTCGAGCGGCGGGCCCGCGT
>CALBMW010000261.1 GCA_937896275.1 uncultured Myxococcales bacterium | reverse complement strand
GGGGCGGTTGCCGCGTCGGTCGTCGGTGACGCGTCCGCGGCGGGCGGGCTCGCGTCCGCCGCGCCCACCTCGGCGCCGCCGTCGTCGCAGGCGGTGAGGGTCAGGCAGAGCGCGAGCGCTGCACACAGTCGTGACATGGGTGGCTCCATCGGTTCATCGTCCGTAGGGGTCCACCTTAGGCCGCTGAACTGCGGCTCGGCAACACTCCACTGCGGATGGTGGGCGCGGCGTTGGATCCGGGTGCGGCGGGTGGCCGTGCGGCTGTGCGACTCACCCGGCACGACTCACCCGCGTGAGAGGCGACGCCCCCCCGCCCCTGCGCAGACGGACGTCGTGACACAGTTCTTGGGCCCGCGGGCTCCTTGGACCGTTCGACCACGTCAACGCCGAGCGGAGGCCACCTTGTCGATGATTGCACACCCATCCAGAGATCAGGCGCCGGCGAGAGAGCGTGCTGGGCGCGTGCGCGCGACGCACGGCGTCCATCGAAACCAGCCGCTGGGGACCGACCCCGCGGACGGCGAGACGCCGACCCTGAGGGCACCCTTCCACCTCGACCGCGCGCTCGCCGCGCAGGGGGACCTGCGATGACGGCCATCGATGTCGCGATCATCGGCGGAGGTACGGCGGGTCTCAACGCTCGCCGCGCCGCCCTCGCCGCCGGGGCCTCGGTCGCCCTCTTCGATCCCGGGCCTCTCGGCACCACGTGCGCCCGCGTGGGCTGCATGCCGAGCAAGCTGCTCATCGCGGCGGCCGAGATCGCCCACACCGCCGAGCGCGGCGGCGCGTTTGGGGTGTACGCCGAGGTCCGGGTGGAGCCAAGAGAGGTCATGGAGCGGGTGCGCCGGATGCGGGACATCTTCGTCTCGAAGACGGTCCAGGGCATCGTGAGCGTTGGGCAGCCCATCGCCGCGCGGGCCCACTTCGTCGGTCCGAACACCCTGGAGGCCAACGGGGAGTGCTACGAAGCGCGCGCGATCGTCGTCGCCACCGGGTCCCGCCCCATGATCCCCGCCGCCTGGCGGGAGGCGGGCGACGCGATGATCACCACGGACCAGGTCTTCGAGTTGGAGCGCCTGCCCGAGTCGATGCTCGTGGTGGGTGCGGGCGCGATCGGGCTGGAGCTGGGGCAGGCGATGCACCGGCTCGGCGTGCGGGTCACGGTGCTCGACGTGGCGGGCACCCTGGCGGGGCTCTCGGACCCGGATCTCATCAAAGTGATGAAGGCGAACCTGGGCCTGACTCTGCACCTGCGCCACACGCTGCTGGCCGTGCATCCGGTCGCGGGCGGCGTGCGGGTGCGCTTCCGGGGCGAGGACGGGGCCGAACACGAGGACACCTGGCAGACGGTGCTCATCGCGGCAGGTCGGGCGCCGCGGCTCGAGGGCTTGGGCCTGGACGCCGCGGGCCTGGCTCCATTGCCGCCGATCGATCCCATGACCGGCCGCGTAGGTCAGTCAGCCGTCTACATGGCCGGTGACGCGACCGGGACCCGGATGATCCTGCACGAGGCTGCCCACGAGGGCGCCAGGGCGGGCGCACGCGCCGCACGGCACCCCAACGCCGCGCTGCATCCCAACGCCGCGCTGCATCCCAACGCCGCGCCGGCCGCGCCCAAGGCGCCGTTCGCCATCGTGTTCACCGATCCGCAGGTGGCGATCGTGGGGCGACGAGGCGACGCGATGGGTGTGCTCGACTTCGCTTTTCAATCGCGAGCCAAGGTGCTGGGGCGCACGGGCGGCCGCCTGGAGGTCTATGCGGACAAAGGCGGGCAGCTCACCGGCGGGACCATCATCGGGCCCGACGCCGAGCACCTGGGGCACCTGCTCGCCTGGGCCGTGCAGGCCGGCATGAGCGTCGAGCAGGCCTTGGACATGCCGTTCTACCACCCGGTCATCGAGGAGGGGCTGCAGACGGCGCTGGGTGACCTGCGGCGTCGGCTCGGGATCGAGCGGGCGGCCTGATCGCGCGTGGGCGGGTGCCGCGGCAACACCACGCCACCGGCCCCTGCGCCGAGTCTTGCCCACGCCGACCACGAGAGCCGCGCGCGTGGCCGCAGCCGGCGCCCAGTTCGAGCGCAGGACGTGCTCCGGGCCCATCCCGGCCAGGTTCGCCCCACGCGCGTCGACGCGGCCTCAATCGCAGACGCCCCGCGGTATCCGCGTCGCGAAGTCTTCGGTCGACAGCAGCGTGAAGCGACTGGGGCCGGCCGCTCTGGTTGAGGTGCCCTGGTTGAGGTGCCCGGCACTTCTGGCAGGCCGGAAGAGGTGCCCTGGCAGGCCGGAAGAGGTGCCCGGCACTTCTGGCAGGTTGCACTTCTGGCAGGTTCGTCGAGAAGTCACGCAGCGCCACGGACAGGCTGTTGTCCTCATCGTCGGGGCGAGGCCCGACGAAGACGGCGAGTCCGTCTCAGCTGGCCGCCTACTCCTCGCTGACCCTGCGGGCCGCCATCATGTCGAGCATGGCTTCGAAGGCCTGCTGCTCGCCGATCGCCCTCACCTCGGCCCGCCCGGGCAAGGCTGGGCGCTCGCGCTGCGGCCGGAAGTGGGCGAGAGCGAGGTAGTACCGCCGCGCCCAGGGCTCGTACCGCCCCCGTCGACCGCGCCCACGACCGCCAGCCAGTCTGCGTTGGCGGGATCTTCGAGCACCGTCGTCGCAATTCTCCGGCGGATTGCCTCCGCTGGTGCTTCATCGGTCTCGTTCGACGGGCCGCATCCTCGTCACCGTGCAACGACCCCGACCGCAACGAGCTTCACCACGCCGCAGATTGGGGCCTTGGTGGTTTTGTGGGGAAGCTCCTAAGGGTCGCAGACCATGTTGACGGCCTCTTCGAGCCGCGCGGGCGTCGCGCCGACCAGCACGCCGTCGCCGTCGGGCGTGTGAGCGCGGACCACCGCCGCCTGGTCGCAGGTGTCCAGGCACCGCCTCGCGACGATGCCGAAGCTCGAGGCGCCCCGCTCGACGCGCTGCGCGCGCATCGAGACCAGGGTGTCGAGCAGGTCGACCGCCCCCCAGCGCTGACAGCCGCCCGCGCACACCACGAAGCGCACCTGCTCGCTCTGATCGAAGGGGATCGCGGTCATCAGCGCGGCGGCCGCATACAGGTGGCTGGGGCGGGCGCCCAGATCGCCCGCGATCTCGTCGACCAGGCAGGCGTCGAGCACCGCGTGGCCGCCCATGTTCATGGCCTCGTCCAGCTCGCGAGCCAGGTTCATCAGCGTCGCCATCGAGATGGGCTCGTGCGTGGGTGGCCGGGGGGCGCCGGCAATGGGGAGGCTCATCGGTTGCTCCGTGGCGGTCTCTGGGTCGCTCAGTACCACACCTCGCCGATGATCTGGGCGCGCGGTGGCCGGTGGCGGTGTCGCTGCGCCCACGCGCAGCCGCCCGAGGGATCCGCCGAGCCGACGCGTGCTGTCATCTGCCGCGGCGGACGCTGCGCACCCTCGGTCGGACCCCGTCGGGGCGCGGCTAGCGATCGACCCTGGTCCCGTGGAGCCGCACGAAGATCGCCACCAGCAACTCACCCACGAGGACGAGGATCTCCACCGTCACGGCGATGAGCAGCGTGAAGGTCCAGCCCCACCCCACGGTGGCTCCGACCAGGGTCAGCAGCACGGGGATCGTGACGACGACGGCGAGGAAGAGGTGGACGACCGCGAGCGGCCACCAGCCCCGCCGGCGCGCGACCCAACCCCCGAGCGCGACGAACGCATAGAAGGCGCAGAGCGCCGCACTGAACGCTGCCTCCACTCCGTTCCCCTGCGCAGCGCCAGCCCTTCGGACCGCGCGTGAAGGGACCGTCATCGCGCTCGACTCGGCCGCCCGAAGGAGTCGCGACCACGGGTTGAGGATAGGAACTTGAAGCGACGACCGCCACCTGCCCGGGCGTAGACCGTGGCGGTTGCCCAGTCCCCGGCACGTCAAGGCTCGCCCTCGAGGATGCGCATGAACTCCTTCGCGTCGGGCGAGTCCCCGAACGATCCGGCGTCGATGTTGCCCATCCCGGGGATCTGCAGGTCAGCCACCATGCCGACCCCGCGCAAGGTCGCGAAGATGACGGCGCCCCAGGCCAACGCGCGCACGGCGTTGACGCGGGCGCGGTCGCCCTCGGCGTGGCGCCGGGCGGCGTGGCGGCGCAGGCGGTCGCGGTCGTCGAGGGCGGCGCTGGCGTGCAGGGTCAGGGACAGCGCGTCGGACACCAACGGCGGGCGCGGCAGCGCGTCCATCAACGGGGTGCCGCTTCGTAGTTGCGCGGCGGCGGCCGCGGCGGCGCGGCCCAGGGGGCTGTCGTCGGTGCGCTGGGAGAAGGCCTCGAGCGGGTGGCCGTCCGCCAGCGCGGCGCAGAGATCGGCCTCGGCCGCGCCCGTCGCCAGGCGCCGCAGCCCGGGCACGCGGTGCCAGAAGTCGGCGGGCTCGCCGCGCAGGCCCCAGGCCAAGGCCGCGGCCAGCAGCAGGGGCAGCGCGTCCACCACCGCCGGCAGCAGTGAGCCCCCCAGGAAGCCCGCCGCGATGAGCCGCATGCCCACCGCCGAGGTCAGCACGAGCACGGCGGGGAGCGTCACCGCCTGCGTCAGGGCGCGCGTGCGCCCGGCGCGCCGCCGCCGCACCGCCACCGCGCGCCGCA
>CALBMW010000260.1 GCA_937896275.1 uncultured Myxococcales bacterium | reverse complement strand
GCCGTGAAGACAGCACCGCAGCGCCGTGAAGACAGCACCGCAGCGCCGTGAAGACTCTCGCGATGGCATCAGCCGGTGCCCAAGAAAAAAAAAGCCCCCTGGGCGTTGTGGCGGTGGGCAACCGCCCCCAGGGGGCTCCGGCTTCCGAGTTCAGGCAGTCCCCGGAAGCCTTGTCGTCTGGGGCCGGGCAAACCCCGCGACGACTGTCATGAAATCTTCGATTAAAAAGACCTCACGACTGGCCATCACCCCACGGGCACGTAGAGGTGACGACCTAGCCGGATTGACCGGCTACGGCACCGAAGGGTCGAAACCCAGCGACACCGGCGAGAGGGAGACGGGCAGACCCCCAATCGCAGGAGCCATACTGACCATCGAAAGGCGGGCGGTCAAGTGGAGAAAGTGATGTCGCGTCGCTTCGCGGCGAAGGCGCCCAGAGGGCCCGTGCCCATTTGGGATCCACGCGCGCGTCCGCGCTGCTAGGCTGGCCCGGAGAGCCGCCCCCCCCCGGAGGATCCAATGAAACGCCCGACCGTGATCATCCGCGAGTGCCCCGACTATGATCCCGAGCGCGTCCGTGTGCTCGCCCGCGAGGCCCTCGAGTACCTCGATCTGCACCCCACCGGGCGCACCCTGGTGAAGCCCAACTGCGTGGCCTCGGGGCCCCACTTTCCGCACGCCTACACCCGCCCCGAGTTCCTCGAGGGCGTGCTGCGCGCGCTTCAGGACCGCGCGGATCCCGGGTTGAAGGAGTTGGCCCTCGGCGAGCGTTGCGGCATCACCATCCCCACCCGCTTCGCCTTCGATCAGGCGAAGTACTACCCGATGGCGAAGCGCCTCGGCGTAAAGCTGTACCACTTCGACGAGGAGCCTCAGGTGCAGGTGCCGCTCTACCACCCCGAGCGGTTGCGCGACGCCTTGTTCACCCCCGAGCCCGTCGCCCGGGCCGACTTCTTCGTCAACTGCCCCAAGTTCAAGGCCCACCCCTGGACGACGGTCACCTTCTCGATGAAGAACTACATCGGGATCCAGGACGATCGGCACCGCCTCATCGACCACGACCACCGGCTCAACGAGAAGGTCGCCGACCTGCAGGCCATCATCCAGCCGCAGTTCATCGCCATCGACGGCATCATCGCCGGCGAGGGCCGCATGTTGACGCCGATCCCCTTCGACCTGGGCCTCGTGATCATGGGCGACAATCAGGTCGCCTTCGACGCGGTGTGCTGCCACATCATCGGCCTCGATCCGCTCTCGGTGGACCACATCCGGATGGCCCACGAGCGCGGCTACGGCCCCGTCGACCTCGACGCCATCGACATCGTGGGCGACCTGGACCTGGCCCAGGCCCAGGCCCGCGCCAAGGGCTTCCGCACCGGGCTCATCCGCGTCGAGGACTACTTCGAGGGCACCAACATCAGCGCCTACGCAGGCCCCCCGCCGACCGACGGCGGGCACGACTACTGCTGGGGGGGCTGCCCCGGCGCGCTCGAGGAGGCCATCGAGATCCTGCGCCTTTACGACACCGGCACGGACAGCAAGATGCCGCGGGTCCACATCGTCTTCGGCGCCTATGACGGCCCCATCAACGCGCAACCGGGCGAGAAGGTCGTCTTCATGGGCGACTGCGCCCGCTATCACGGCGACGTCGCCGGCAAGCCGGTGCAGATCGACTCGATCTACCGGGACCGCAGCACCAAGGATCCCCTCGAGGCCAAGCACGCCGACATCTACGCCAAGATGATCACCGTGGGCATGCACCTGCGCACGCTGAACAGCGCCGACATCGTGCGCATCGCGGGCTGCCCGGTCAGCGTCGCCGAACAGGTGCTGGCGCTGGTCAAGCTGGGCAAGCTGAGGAACCCGTACCTCGATCCGACGCAGGCGCTGCCTTTCACGAGCTGCTACCTGTCGTGGCGCACGCGCACGCTGATGAGTCGCATCCTGGGCGTGCCCTACAACAAGGTCGGCCCCACCGAGCGCGGCGCCGCACGGCCGGTGCAGAACCTTCCGCCGCCGGACGCGGACACCCCGCTCGAGGTGAGCTGACCCGATCCTGCCCGCGCGGCACCGACCGCCCCCCGTCCGCCGGCCCCGCGCCGCCGCCGCCGCCGCCGGCACGACAGCCACGAAAATCCTTACAGATCAATACTTTGGC
The DNA here is from genome assembly GCA_937896275.1 of uncultured Myxococcales bacterium. Taxonomy (GTDB): domain Bacteria; phylum Myxococcota_A; class Bradymonadia; order UBA7976; family UBA1532; genus JACKDN01. The sequence goes on along the minus strand of CALBMW010000260.1, from coordinate 1,070 downwards.
GCGCATGCATCGCAAACGTCCCTGCCCGCGGTCGCCCCAAAGACCCGCGTCGGCGCACCGGTCGCGCCGCAGGTCCTGACGCCGAGGGTGGGCGTCGGGTAGCATGCCGCCATGCCGAATCGACGCCTCGCCCCGGTCGCGGTCATGGTCATGGTCACTCTGGGATGCGCCGGGAACCAGCCCGCCTCGTCGACGGACGACGCCGACGCGACCACGTCCCCTGCCCCCGACGCCTCCGCCCCGGGGGCCGACGGCGGGTCACCGGCGGGCGGCAACCCCTTGCTACCGCGCGTCGAGAACACCACCTGCCAGCTGCCCGAGGCCCCGCCGGTCAGCGATCTCGCCCTCGAGCCGCTGTGGCCCGACCAGACCTTCGATCGCCCCGTCTGGTTCGGCGTGGCGCCCGGGCGCCCCGACGCGCGCTTCGTCGTCGAGCAGGGGGGCCGCATCCTGCTGGTTCCGTCCGCGGGCCCGACCGGGGCCAAGGTCTTCATGTCGCGCGCGGTCAGCCGCGCCGGCAACGAGGAGGGGCTGCTCGGGCTCGCCTTTCACCCCCGCTTCGCCGAGAACGGGCGCCTGTTCACCTACTACTCGGCCGCGTCGCCGCGCCGCTCGGTCCTCAGCGAGTGGCGCGTGGCGCCCGAGGCCCCCGATCAGGTGGACGCCCGCTCGGAGCGCATCCTGATGGAGGTCATGGAGCCCTACGCCAACCACAACGGCGGCGATCTGCGCTTCGGCCCCGACGGCCACCTGTACGTCGGCCTCGGCGACGGCGGCTCGGGCGGCGATCCCCACGGCAACGGCCAGCGCCCCGACACCGTGCTCGGCTCGATCCTGCGCATCGACGTCGACACCGAGGACGCCGCCTGCGCGCTGCCCTACGGCATCCCGCCCGACAACCCCTTCGCCGAAGGCCGCTGCGTCCCCGGCACGGCGCCCCAGGGTGAGCCCGAGGTCTGGGCCTGGGGACTCCGCAACCCCTGGCGCTTCAGCTTCGACCGCAGCACCGGCGCGCTGTGGGCGGCCGACGTGGGCCAGGACCGCTACGAGGAGGTCGACGTCGTCGAAGG
>CALBMW010000259.1 GCA_937896275.1 uncultured Myxococcales bacterium | reverse complement strand
CGACGCCGCGCTGCTTGTCGTGGCTCAACGCAAGACCGGCAAGACCACGCTGATTCTCAATCTCTGCCGCAGCCTGTTGACCGGTGAGCCGTTTCTGGGCCGCTTCAGCTGCTGTATGGCATCGGGCACCGTGGCCATCCTCAACTTCGAGGTCGGTGGTGCGCAGTTGGCCAAGTGGGCGGCCAGCGTCGGGGCCGGGCGGCGCTCGTCCAGATCGCCGAACATCCACTGCAGCCAGTCACCCCCCTCGCGCCAGCGCCCTTGCGCGAAGGCGTCGGGCGGCCGGGCGGGATCGAGCACCAGCACGTCGCCGTCCTTGTCCACCACCACGCGTCGCACCGTGACCTGCTTCTCGGGCTCACGCCCCGGCGCCGCCCACGACACCGCGCCGGCGTCGTCGGTGCGGGCCTCGAAGAGCGTCCTCCACGTCACCTCGCCCGCGAAGCGCACCTCACCCTCGACGCGCACCCGCGCGCCCTCGACCGGGCGACCGCTTCGCAGCGAGGTGATCACGAAGCGCGTCGCGACCGCCTCCTCGGCCGTGGTCAGCACGAGATCCGTGACCTGAACGCGAACCCAGGCGCGGGTGGCCGCGCCCTCGAGCGGACGCAGGCCGACGAGGTAGTGACCGGCCGCCCCGGGGCCGCCCAGCCGAGTCAGGTGGGGGGCGAGATCCAGCCCGAAGGTGGCGCTGCGGCCGTCGGCGCCGAGGGGCAGGTCGACCAGGGCGGACACCCCGGGGCTGCCCAGCGACTTCAGGTGGCGGGCGATCTCGTGCGAGGGGATCGGTGAGGGGGCTACCCAGCGGTCGGGCTCCTCGCCGGGCCCGGGGGGCCGCTGCCCCTCGTCCACCTCGAGCGGATCCTGGGGGAAGGGCCAGAAGTCACGGTCCAGGGGATCGACGCGCGCGACCCGCAGATCGGCCCGCCCGTGTCCGCGCCCGCTCATCGGCAGGCGCTGGGGGCCGTGGCGCTCCACGACGCCGGCCCCGCGCAGCCAGCTCAGGTAGGCCGGGCGTGGGGTGAACCACATCGACACGCTGCTCTCGCCCGTCATCTCGAGCGGGCGGCCGTCCGTGTCGGCCAGCGGGATGGGGTGCAGGCTGACGCGGTAGGCGCGCTCGGGCTCGAAGTCCGCGTTGATCCACAGGGTTCGGCCGCGGACCTCGGCGCGCAGCTTCTCGACGGCGGGCTCGAAGCGAACCAGGTTGCGCACCTCGACGGGCCCCAGACCGGCCGGCTCGGCGTCGAAGCGCACGATGACCGCGTGATCGCCCTCGCAGGTGACGGGCGCGTCGGGTGCGTAGCGCGTGCCGCCGGGGGCGACCGGCCGCAGCCCCCCGGGGCAGCCCAGAGACTCGACCCTGAAGGGGGCGGCGGTCGTGAAGGTGGTGCGCGAGACGCTCTCGGCGCCTGCGCTGCGGCCCAGGCCCAGGCGGACGGTGACGCGCGTGCCGGGTGGCACCGGGTGGCGCAGCGTGACTGCGTAGGTTGCCTGATCGCGGGGTCCATCGCGTTGGATGGCCTTGACCACGAAGTCGCCGTGATCGATGACGCGGGCGCTCTCCTCGCCGGCCGCCGCGCCGGGCAGGGCGCGCAGCTCGAAGCTCAGCATCCGGGCCAGATCGGCGGTGGACAGGGCGCTGTCGAAGGTCAGGCGCACCGTGTCGGTCGGGGGCAGATCGGTGGCGCCGTCGGCCGGATCGACGTCGCGCGGCGGGGTCATCAGCGTCTCGAGCTCGGTGGTGTGGTCGTCGACGCGCACGGCGACCGATCCCAGGGGTGCCCACGCCTCGGCGGGGCGGAACTGGAGCGTGCGCGCGTCGAGCCAACTCCAGGCGCCTGGGTGCCCCGGCGTCAACCGCACCCCTCGCGGCTCGTCCGCCGGCCCCGCGCGCCCCCGAGCGTCGGGGAAGAAGACGGTGACCGGATCCCAGGGCCGCAGGAAGCGATCGGGCGCGACGACCACGCCGCGCGCCTCGGCCGGCCTCTGCAGCAGCGCAGCGACGACCACGTCACCGAAGGCGGCCGCGCCACTGACGAGGACCAGCGCCAAGGCCAGCAGCGCGCTCCGCGGGCGAATCGAGAGGATCAGGCGGCTCATTCGAGATCTCCTGGAAGGCGTCCGCGAAAGCAGGGGTCGCGCGAAAGCAGGGGTCGCGAAAGCAGGGGTCGGGTCGCGAAAGCAGGGGTCGAACATACTCACTTGTCACTTGGCGAGCCCTCACTCCGTAGGCTCCGGGGCGGCGTGCTCGGCGAAGGTGCGGACCACCTCGGGCGGGGGCCCGGTCTCGGGCGGGCGCACGCCGATCACCGCGGGGCGCGCCCTCACCGGCGCGGCGTCGGCGGGCAGGCGCAGCGTGAGCAGCCAGTCGCCGGGCGTGAGCGTCGGCATCGCGGCGGGGCCGATCGCCACCACGTGGCCGTCGGGGGCCAGCAGCGTAGCCTCGACGCGATCGGCGTCACCGCGTACGCCCAGGCCGACCTGATCGGCGCGGTCGACGTGGAAGCGAAAGACGCGCTGGTCGCCCGGCGCCAGCAACACCTCGGGCCCGAACCCCTCCGTCACGTCGACGGGCGCGTGCACGCTGATCTCCAGATCGCCCTGCAGCCGCGCCCCGCCCGGCCCTCGCAGCCGCACCTCGCCGCCGCCCTCGGGCAGCCACAGCGACGCCACGCCACCCGCGGGCAGGACCTCGACCCGGGGCGCTCCCCCCGTCGGCGTCAGCCGCGCGACGACCGCCGTCGCCCATCGCAGGCCGAGCAGCGCCGGGCTGCCCACGCTCACCCGCAAGGTCAGCTCCGGCGCGTCGAGGGTCAGCCGTGTCGGTCCGGCGACCTCGACCACCTTGCCGCGCGCCTCGGGCCAGGGGCCGGGGGCAGTGGGCGTCTCGACCCAGGCCAGCGCGCGGCCCGGCGTGGCGTCGATCCACAGGTCTCCACCCGGGCCCACCGCCGCCCCTTCGGCGAGCACGCGCAGACCGTCGCGCCGCACGTAGGTCGCCGTCCGCACCGCGCCGGCCAAGCGCAGGCTCGGCTGGTCCGCGCCGCTCTCCGCGGGCGCCACCGGCACCAACCGCCAGCCTGCAGTGGCCTGCGCCCACTCCGCAGGCGCGCCCGCCTCGAGCGCCTCGGGCGCCCGCGCCGCCGCCAGCACCTCGAGCGTCACGCGCCCCGGGGCGGCCCCGGGATTGAAGACCCGAACGCGCGCCGTCGCCAGGTTCACCGTCCGCGCGACCTCGTCGGTCGCGATCGTGCGCCCGCTCGCCGTGGCCACCAGCCCCGGCCCCACCGTCAGCCGCACCGCCGCCGCCTCACCGAGATCGAGATCCAGCGAACCCCCCGCCGGGACGGCGCGCTCGTGCACCCCGACGCCCAGCCGCTCCGCCGTCGCCGGCGCCACGCGCCGAACCTCCAGCCGCGCCCGCCGCCGCACCCCGTCGCTCGACCACAGCGTCACCGCGCCGGCGCGCCCCTCGGCATCGACCGCCGCGGGCGCGTTCGCCTCGCCGCGGGCTGCGCCGAAGGCCAACCCCACGGCCCGCTCGCCACCGATCGCCCGCGCCACGATCGGCCCCGTACCACCGGCGACCTCGACCGTCGCGTCGTTCAGATCGCCGCCCACCGGCACGCCGTCCAGCACACCGGGGCGCAGCCGCACGCGCACCGGCCGCAGGCGATCCTTCGGAGCCAGCACCCATGCCCCCTCGGGCCCCGCGGTCACCAACGCCCCGCGGTGCGCGACGCAGCCCTCGCCGGGCCGAGCGCAAACACGTAACCCATCCAATTCGTTGATCTTCCAGGTCGCCGGCCTGGCCAGCTGCGTCGGCGCCCGCCCGGCCCGCGCGCGCAGCTTCATGGCGCCGCCCGCGTCG
>CALBMW010000258.1 GCA_937896275.1 uncultured Myxococcales bacterium | reverse complement strand
CCCGAGTCGCGCCCGCACGTCGTCGAGCAGCGAGGCCAGCTCGGCGGGCGACCGGTAGCCGGAGCGCGTCAGCACGTGCCGGCCGGCGCCGTCGAAGAAGAGCAGGCTCGGCAAGCCCGAGACGCCGGGTCGATCCATCCAGGCCGGCGCGCGGTCGACGTCGATCTCCTCGAGCGACCACGCGGCCAGCGCCGCGCGCACGGCGGGCGCGGGCAGCGTCTCGGCCTCGAGGACGCGGCACCACTGGCACCAGGGTGCCGTGAGCAACACCAGGCGCGGGCGCGGTCGCGCCGGCGCGCTCGCGTCGCGCTCGAGAGGGGGCGAAGGCGCCCGTCGACAGCCGGTCGAGAGGCACCCCGTCAGGGAAAATACCGTCACCGTAAGGTAGCGGAGGAGGTGTGGCATGGGGCCCCCTGGTAGCGTCATCCGGTGCGTGTCTCCGCCTCGCCTGGGTGCTTCACGCATCGGGAACGCTCCGTGCATAGGGTGCGCCCGCCGCGACCGCTGGGAGGTCGCTCCCGAACATTGAAGAGGAGGGGGGAGGGCGCATGAGAAGAGCCGCCACCGTTGTCAGCCTGATCTGCGCCCTGGGCGCGCCGGGCATCGCTCTCGCGGCCCCTGCCGCCGTCCCGGGCGGCCCGCCTGCGGACGCGCAGATGCGCACCGTCGCCGTCACCCCCGAGCTCGCCGCCAAGGGCCAAGCTGCCTTCGCGATGTGCGTCGGCTGCCATGGCCAGGAGGCGGACGGCCGGGTCGGGATGGCCCCGCGCCTCGACAGCGAGAGCTTCCTGGCCGCCGCCAGCGACCGCATGTTGATCGAGACGATCAGCAAGGGTCGAACGGGCACCACCATGATCCCTTGGTTGGGGGCCCTGAAGATCGACCAGATCGAGGGCATCGTCGCCTGGCTGCGCACGCGCAACCCAGTCGGGCCGGCCACGCTCGACGAGAGCCCGATCAAGGGCGATTCGGCGGCCGGCGCGGAGCTCTTCCGAAGCATCTGCGCCAAGTGCCACGGCCACAGCGGCGCCGGCTATCAGGAGGCGGGCAGCGGCACCGGCATCGGCCGCGCGGCCTTCCTGTCCGCGGTCACGAACGGCTACCTGCGCCACCTCATGGAGCATGGCAAGAGCCAGACCCCGATGCGCCCCTTCGGCCTGCACAACCCGGTCGCGGTCGCCAACCTGACACCTCGACAGATCGAGGACGTCATCGCGCATTTGCGCGCCAACGCCTGGTGAGGACGCCCCGATGAGCAACAAGGACATCTTCGAGAGTCGTAACGACGAGGTCATGGACCGCACCCCGGCGGATCCGCCCGCGACCGGCTTCACCCGGCGTCGTTTCCTCGAGGGCGCCGTCGCGGCGGGCGGCGTCGCCGTGGCGGTGGGCTGCACCGACAAGAAGGGTGACGGGGGCGGGACGACCGCCCGCGACGCCGTCGCCCACGGCGAGGTGCCGCTCACCGCCGATCACACCGCCGACGCGCCCGCCGCCAAAGAGGTGCCCAACAACATCCTGTCGGCCTGCCCCTACTGCGGCGTCGGCTGCGGCACGATGATCCAGACCGAGAAGGGCAAGATCGTCGGGATGGTCCCCGATCCCAAGCACCCCACCAACATGGGGTTGCAGTGCATCAAGGGCCTGACGAGCAACGAGGCGATCTACGTCGACCGCCTCACCAAGCCGCTCATCCGCAAAGACCACACCGACATCCTCGCCGGCACCGAGTCCAAGTCCAAGGGTGGCTTCGACCCCGACATGTTCCGCGAGGCCACGTGGGAAGAGGCCGAGAAGCTCATCGTCGAGCAGATCACCGGGATCGTGAAGAAGCACGGCGGCAACTCGGTGGGCCTCTATGGCTCCGGGCAGCTGCCCGTCGAGGGTCAGTGGCTCGAGAACCTGTTCATGAAGGGCGTCCTGGGCTCGAACACCATCGAGGCCAACGCGCGCATGTGCATGACCTCGGCCGTGACGGGCTATTTCAAGTCCTTCGGCAGCGACACGCCCCCCACGGCCTACGAAGACATCGAGAAGGCCGACATGGTGACCCACTGGGGTCACAACGCGCGCGGCTCCCACCCCATCGTCTTCTGGCGCATCGCCGACCACAAGTCGCGCAAGGGCATCCCGACGCTGGTCGTGGATCCGCGGCGCACCGGCACCGTGCAGGGCTATGAAGAGATCGGCGGGAGGGAGAACTCCTTCCACTTCTCGACGATCAACGGCGACATCGCGATCCACAACGCGCTGGCTCATGTGCTGCTCGAGAAGCACCCCGACGCGATCGCGTGGGACTTCCTGAAGAACTACACGACCGGCTGGGAGGCCTACGTGAAGGCCTGTCAGGAGCGCTACGCGCCCGAGCAGGTCGAGCACATCACGATGATCGATCCCACCTACCTGCGCGAGGTGGCGGCGAAGTGGGCCGAGGCTTCGATCAAGGGTCAGAAGAATGGCACCGGCGGCGTGCTGTCCTTCTGGGGCATCGGCTACAACCAGCACCTCCACGGCCAGAACAACACGGTCAGCCTCATCAACCTGATGGCGCTGTCGGGCAACATCGGTCGGCCGGGCTGCGGCCCCTTCTCGATGACCGGGCAGCCCAACGCGATGGGTGAGCGGCTGACCGGCGGCCTCACCGGGCGCCTGCCCTTCAACCAGGGCATCGACAACGAGAAGTGGCGCGACTGGATCGCCGACGCTTGGCGGGTGCCGCGCGAGCGCCTGGCCGAGGTCGCCAAGCAGCCCAACCCCGGCATGGCGATCGGCATGATGGAGCGGGCGCTGAAGGGGGACGTCAAGGCGATGTTCCTCATCTACGCGACGCACATCGACCTGCCCGATCAGAACACCCTGGTGCGCCCGGCGCTGACCAAGACCTTCAACGTGGTGCAGGAGATCTATCGCCACGCGCCCAACAACCTGTACGCCGACGTCATCCTGCCGGCGGCCACCTGGGGCGAGTGGGTGGGCGGCACCTACATCCAGTCGGAGCGTCGCTTCTACGTCTGCGACGGCACGGCCAACCCCATCCCCGGCACCGTGCCCGACATCGACATGGTGATCGACAAGGGCAAGGCCATCGCCAACGCCCTGGGCCTCGATGGGGACAAGATCTTCCCCTACAAGAAGCGCCCTGACGGCTTCTACGACCCCGAGGACGTGTTCCGCGACATCGTGCGGGCCTCGAAGGGGTCGGACTCGGACATGACGGGCATGCTCGAGGTCGAGACCAAGGACGGCATCGGACTGTACGAGCAGATCCGGCAGCACCGCGGCATCCAGTGGCCCGCGCCCGACTACGAGACGGCCAAGGCGGGCGGGACCAAGCGGCGGTACATGGATCAGGAGGGCTGGAAGGACAAGCCCTACGGCATGTTCCGCACGGCCGACGGCAAGCTGCACATTCACCTCTGCGAGCAGAACTACGAGGGGCGCGCCGAGATCACCGCCGAGCTGGCCAAGCTGGGCACCGTCCCCGGCTTCTACGCCATCGACAACATCCCCCTGCTCGAGAAGGCGCGCGACAACGGGCTGACCCCCGAGATGCCGGACGAGGACTTCCGCGGCAAGCGCTGGGACGAGGTGCCCGAGGGCAAGTACCCCTACTGGATCGGCCTGGGGGTGGTCTACGAGCACTTCCACACGTCCAAGACCATCCGCTCGGGCACGACCCGCCGGCTGGTGCCCGAGATGTACGTCGAGATGCACCCCGACGACGCGAAGGCCCTGGGCTTCGTGGACGGCGAGTGGGCGCGCGTGCGCACGCGGCGCGGTCACTACGAGGCGCGCGTGTCGATCGGCCTGGACAGCAAGGTGAAGCCGGCCCGTAACACCGTGCCCGCGGGCTACATGTTCAGCCCGTGGAAC
>CALBMW010000257.1 GCA_937896275.1 uncultured Myxococcales bacterium | reverse complement strand
GGTGATCGCCCAGTTCCGGCACCGGACAGCGCGCTCCACCGCGCCCGGTGAGCGACCGCCAGCCGCCTGCGCCCATCGAGCGCGGCGCCGCAGGCCGGATCGGCGTGCAGCGCACGCCCATAGGCGTCCTCGGCCAGGGTCGCCTGTTGGAGCCGCAGCTCCCACAGCTCGCCGATGCGCGCCAGCAGGGCGGCCCGCGCCACCCCGTGGCGAGCCAGCGCCTGCTCCTCGAGCACGTCGACGAGCGGACGCCAGTCCTCGGTGCGCTCGTGCACCATCCCGATCAGCGCGAGCGCGGCCTGATCCACAGCCGGCGCCAGGTCGCCTTCGGCGCGCGCCCGGTTGCGCCACGCGCGCAGGATCTCACCGGCCAACTCGAGCCGGCCGCCCGCCATCAGCGTCTCGGCCAGGGGCACCACCAGCTCGGCGTCGGCCAGGGACGCGAGGTCGTGCTTCTCGACCATCTTGGCCAGCGCGCCCACGCGCCCCAGTCGAGACGCCACGCGCAGGACGCCGTCCACCGCCGCGGGCGCGTCGGGCAACCGCCCCAGGGCCTCGCGGTAGAGGGGGAGCGCCTCGGCGGCCGCGGCGAGCGAGTCGCCGTCCAACTCTTGAATGCGCGCCGCCTCGAGCAGCCGGAGCGCGGTCTCTGGATCGTCGGCGCTGCGCCCCCAGCGCAGATCCACCTCGATGCGCGCGGCTTGGTTGCCCACCGCCGCGAAGGTCGCGCTGGCGCGTCGCAGCGCATAGGGGTGGTCCGGCGCGACGGCCAGGGCGCGCGCATAAAGGCGCCCCGCGTTGGCCGGATCGCGGAGCTGCACGCGCACGATGTCGGCGGCCACCAGGAGCAAGGGCACCGCCGCCCGCGGCCCCCCGCGCCCGCGCTCGGCGCGCCCCAGATACAGTGACACCAGCTCGCGCCACCGGCCCTGACGCGCGAAGGCCTGCTCCAGCGCGTGAAACGGCGGCAGCGCGTCCGGATCGAGCGAGAGCGCGCGCTTGTCGAAGCCGAGCGCGACCTCGGGCTCGTCCATCTGCTGCTCGAGCAGCCGCGCCACGCGGTAGTAGCGCGCGACCAGCCCGCGCGCGACCTGGGTCCGCGCCGCGACGTCCGGGGCCTCGCCGAGGGCCACCTCGAGCTGCTCGATCTCCAGCGCGAAGCGCGCCTGTACGTCGTCGAACCGTCCCTGCCGGATGGCCTGTCGCCCGAGCGCGGCCAGCGCCGGCGTGAACGTGGGCAGCGCGCGCACCGAGCGCTCGAAGTCGCGGGCTGCCGTCGCCTCGTCCGCGAGCACCTGCTGCGCGATCAGGCCCATCTGATAGTAGGTGTTGGCCGCCTCGCTCGGGGTCCGCGCCTGCCGCGCGATGCGCCCGAGGTGCTCGCGGTGCTCCTCGGATCGGCCCAGGCGTCGCGCCAACTCGCCGGCGCGATAGAGCAGGAAGGGGTCGTCGGGCAGCGTGCGCAGCGCGTTCTGGTATTCGTTGAGCGCCTCGGCGCGTCGACCCATCCGTTCCAGGGCCCAGGCTGCCTTGTAGAAGACCTCGCCCACCTCCCACTGAGCGGCAGGCTCGGCGACCTTGCCCCCCTCGTAGGCGGCCATCACGAAATCGAAGCGCGCTCGTAACCCCTTGAGAAGCAAGGTAAAACGTTGGTGCTCGACCGCGTGGCGTTCGAGGGCGGCGATCACCCCGGGGGTGCCGCCGCGGCGCCGTACGGCGCCCTCGTACAGGGCGTCGAGCGCCTCGTTCTCGCCGCCCAGCTCATGCTCGAGGCGCGCCCGCTCGAGGGCCAGCGCGCTCCACAGCACCGGACCTTGGGCCGCCCCGAGGGCTGCGTCGAGCGCGTCGGCCGCGGCGCCCCAATCCACCCGCTCCGCGCAGGTCACGTAACGGGCCAGCAGGGGCGGCAGCCAGGCCGGATCGAGCGCGCTCGCCCGCTCCCAAGCGCTCACCGCCGCGGCCTCGTCGCCGCCCTTCGCGAGGATCAGGTGCCCGGCCCGGTGCAGGGCGAAGGCGTCCTCGATGGGCGGCTCCCCCCGCCGCTGGAGCGCCGCGATCACCGCGTCCGAGCGGCCGGCGGCGGCCAGCAGGTCGTGCAGCCGCCAGCGGTTCAGCTCGAAGGCCGGGTCGTTCGTGTCGGCGGCCTCGAAGGCGGCCCGCGCCAAGGGTCGGTCGACCAGCGCGTCCTCCGCGATGCGACCGACGGCGTGCAGCAGCAGCGCGAGGCGGGGGCGCTCGAGCTCGGCGTCGATCTCGAGGCCGAGGCGCTCCAGCAGCCGGGCGGCCGGATCCGACGCGACCTCGTCGGGGTCGGGCAGCAGCAGATCCGGGACCATGGCCGGGCCGGCGTGCGGGCCCTCGGCCCAGGTGGCGAGCGAACCCGCCGGGAAGGCCCCGGTGGCGGCCGCGGCGGGGAGCATCGGGATGGCCCCCAGGAAGGGCACGCCGGTGCGCTCGAAGTCGACGGCGTCGACGCTGCTCTGCGCCAGGGGCGCCCCTCCCCAGTTGGGGTGCGGCAGCTCCAGGATCTCGCCGGGCGCGGGCGGGGACTCGGCCTCACGGCCCCCAAAGACCTCGGGCGGCGGCGCGGGCGGGTCCGCTTCCGGCGGCTCGGACGGCGTGGGCAGGCCTGCGAGCGCGTCCAGGAGCGCGTCGAGCGCCACGGGCTCACGGCTCAACGCTTCGAGCGCCGATCGGCGCCGACTGGCCGGGGCCGCGGACTCGTCGTCGAAGAAGACGAAGCCGCCCGACGCGCCGGACTCGTCGCCCGACAAGGTGGGCGGAGCCGGATCCGCGGCCATCTCGACCATCTCGATCTCGTCGATGGCCGGATACTCGATCTTGACCACGCGCCGGTCGGGGCTGTCCTGCAGCTCCTCCTCGACGGCCAGCACGTCTTGGTCGCGCGCCATCGTGGGCAGCCGCGCCCGGCGAGCGCGGGATCGCTCGGCGAGGAGCGCCAGCGCGGCGTCCACCTCGGCCGGATCGGGCCCCTCGGCGTCGGGGTCCGGCAGGGGCAGCGGGGTCGTGGGCCGAGCGGCCCCCTCCGCCGAGGCCAGGATCGGCGCGGCCCGCGGCTCGGCGTCCTCGTCGGGCGCCACGTCCGACTCATCGGGCGGGATGGTCTCGGCCAGCGAGTCGAGATCGGGGTGCGCGTCGGCCGACGCCGCGGCGTCGGCCGACCGCGGCGTCTCGATCAGCGGGGCGGTGAGGGGCGGCGCGGCTGGAGCCGGCCGATCCGATGGCGCCGGGGCGCCCGGCGCGTCCTGAAGATCATGCAGGTTCCACGGATCTCGCGGCGCCGTACCGCCGCCGCTCTGCCCGCCGCGTGGCACGACCGAGACCGACGCGCTCGACGCGAAGCCGACGCTGTCGAAGGGATCCTCCAGGACGCCGGTCTCGTCCTGCAGACTGCCGACCACGGGCACCGCGAAGGGATCCAGCTCGTCCATGCGTCCGCCGAGCGCCAGGGCGCCGGGGCGCTCCTGGGGCAAGTCCTCGGCGGGCAGGGCGTCGTCGGCGCCCCAGGTGTCGATCAGCACGGACGCGGCGTCGGCGGGCCGGTGGACCTCGGGCGGAGGTGAGATTTGGGCGGGCTCGTGGACCTCGGCCGGCTGGTAGATGGTGTCGGGCACCGGCTCCTCGTCCGACAGGTCGAGGACGGCCGGCGCCTGGTCGGCCGGATTCTGCGGCGCGAGCGTGTCGGCGGGCTCGTCCGGCTCGTCGGCCGCGGCGGCCGGCAGCACGAACTCATCGGCGGGCGCCTCGGTCAGGAAGTCGCCCCAAGCCTGGTCGACCTCCTCCATCACCGCGACGGTGACCACGTCGATGGCCCACTCCGCCCCCTGCTGCCCTCCGACCTCCAGCTCACGGACGATGGCGTCCAGCCAGGCGGCGGCCTCGGGCACGATCTGCTCGGCGGGAACGAGCGGGGCGGCCTCCCCGCCGGCGCGCGCGGGATGCGGGGCCGGGACCGACGGCGCGATCGAATCCACGGGCGCGGGTGGCCCCGTGGGCTCGCGTGGCTCAGGTGGTTCGGCGGGCGCCGCGTCGGGCGGCAGGGCGGGCGTCGCGCGCGCCGAGCCTGGCCCCAAGGGACCCGTCATCCCGCGCTCGGGCACATCCAGATCGGCCGGCAGCGCGCCCACGGTGTCGCCCAGCGGTTGATCGAGTGCGCCGTCGAACAGCGCCGCCGACGCGCCGGCGCCGAAGCCCGCGAGATCATCATCGAGCGCCAGGTCGTCCGGCAGACCGCCCAAGTCATCGGGCAGGGCGGCGTCGCCGTCGGCCGAGAGCTCAAAGAGATCCGAGGGCAGCGCGCCGCTACCGCCTCCAAGAGCGTCCGGCAGGGCGCCCTCGTCCTCGTCCGGCGAACGGAGCGCTTCTTCTTTCTCGAGGAAGCGCAGCAGGCCCGAGTCAACGCCCAGCAGACCGCCGATGGGATCCTCGTCGCCCTCTTCGGCGGGCGCCGCGTCACCCGGCTCGGCGGCCAGGCCGGCCAGGTCGCGCCAGGATCGCGTGTTGCCGGGGGCGGCGTCCTCGTCGGCGAGCCGACTCCACGGATCGAGGGCGTCGTCCGCCGGGGGAGGCCCCCCCGCGCCGCCCTTTCGGCCCGCTCGGCTGTCGTCGTCCCCTGCCATCAGCGGTGCGCAAACCCTCGGAAATGGTTGCAGATTCGGGAACTCAGTATCTTGCCCGCCGCCCCACGGCGTCAACAAAAGCGCCGGCCCTCACCAACGCAGATCGACCCGCCCCAGCACCTTGTAGACCGCACCGTCCGCGAGATCGTGGTCGATCGCGCCTCCCGGTACGAACGCGCCCGCCTGCAAGCCCACGCGAACCTGCTCGAGCCGGGGCACGACGAAACCATAGTGCGCGGCGCCCATCACCTCGCCCCCATAGAAGCGCTGCGCCGGCTGGCCACGGTGATTGCGCGCCACGCCGCCCGCCTCGTAGGTCGCCGAAGGATCGAGGAAGGGCTGCGCCGCCCAGGCCACGAGCCCCGCCAAGGACAGCTGCCACGGCCCCGGGCGCCAGGTCACGCCAGGGAAGACGTACCACGCGTTGCGCACGGCCCCATCGGTCGGCAGCTGCTCGGCCCCCGCCGGCACCACGCCGACGCGCGAGGGATCGGCCAGCCGCTCGGCGCCGCGGAGCGTGACGAGGCGCAGCACGTCCGCGAACAGGATGAAGCCCACCCGGTGATCGGGATCGAAGGTGAAGGCGTGCGCCTCGCCGTCATCGGGATCGGCGTCGCCGGACGCGTAGCCCACCTCGACGCCGGTCGCGACGCGCGGGCAGCGCCAGGACATCTCGCCCTTCGCCGCCCAGCCCAGGCGCAGCAGATCGACGCCCTGAGGGCTGCCCGCCGGCCGCAGGCGGTCGGTCTCGCCCACCTCCAGCACCGCCTCGGCCTGCAGGCGCAGCTCGCCCCCGACCCGGTAGAGGGGCAGCGTCCAGCGGCCGTGAAGGTCGAGGCTGGTCGTGATGAGGCGGTCGCCATCCCGGTCGGTCTGCCGGCGATGCACCGCCACCGCGCCGGCCGTCACCTCTTCGCCCGGGTACTCGACGAAGCCCAGCACCTCGAAGGCGAGGTCGTCGTCGAGCAGGCTGGCCTGATCGTCCTGATAGACCTGATCCACGGCGGCGCCGACCAGGAGATCGCCCAGCTCGCCGTGCTCGAAGGGGGCGAAGGGGCGCGTCGCGACGGTGAGGCGCTGCACCAGATCGCCGCTCCAGCGGTCGCCGAAGGGCTCCAGCCAGCGGGACTGCTCCTCGGGCGAGTCGTCGGCCCCGTCGCCGGCCACCAGCCCCATCCCCCAGCCGCTGCCCAGCTGCCCGGCCTCGACGCGCAGGAAGCGCGTCTCGAGCTCGAGCCACGCCTGCCGCGGCTCGACGGTCGTCCAGCCGTCGAAGCGCTCCTCGGGATCTCCGTGGCGACGCTCGACGAAGCGCGCGCCGATCGAGTTGGTGTCGCCGAAGATCTGCCCGCTGAGGACATCGAGTTCGAGGTGCAGCGTGACCGGTCCCAGCTCGATGGTGGGATCGATGCGCAGCCGGTGGCGACCCTGGACGCGCTGGCCGGTGTCGGTGCCTTCGGCGTCCAGGTCGAACCGGTCGATGCCGGCCACGCGCAGGCGATAACCACCCGGCGTCGACCAGCGCACACGCGCGGACGAGGGGGCGGGCGCGAGCGCCGCCATGGCCAGCCCGAGCAGTGCCAACCGCCTCATGAACACCGTGGTCCTCCGGGACCGCGGCAGTCTACACGGGCACCGGCGCCAGGAACACCCGACGCGCTCGACGCGCTCCCGGCCCGCGGCTAAGGTGCGCCCGTCAACCGACCACGAGGTGCACGGTGCTTCCACGATTGCTCCTCCTCGGGCTCGGCCTGGCCGCGCTGCCCGGCTACGTGCAGCTGCGCGTCGACGCAGAGGATCCCCAGAGCCCCCATCTGCGCTTCAGCCAGGGCTTCGCCGTGCCGATCCACGTCCACTCGAGCGGCTACGCCGACATCGCCTTCGCTGATCTCCGCGCTGCCCTCGAGGCCGCCCTCGGCACCTGGCACGTCGATGGATCGACCCTGCGCTTCGTCCGCGACGACGTGGGCCCCGACGGCGACACCCCGGTCATGGACGGCGTCAGCGAGATCCGGTTCGAGACGCGCGCCCTTCCCCCCGAGGTCGATCCCGACACCGTGCTGGCCTTCACGTCGCACGTGTCTGCCACCTGCACGGGCGTGCTGCTCGAGGCGGACGTCACCTTCAACGCCGTCACGGTGCGGTGGTCGACGAGCCTGCGCTCCCAGCGGGCGGACGTGCAGACCGTGGCGGTGCACGAGTTCGGCCACCTGCTCGGCCTCGACCACACCGATCTGCGAGACGCCGTGATGTTCCCGTCGATCGTCGACCGCGTCCGCCGTGGGCTGCACGCCGACGACCTCGCGGGCGTGCGCGCCATCTACCGCGCCAACCGGGGCAGCGCGTGTCAGCGGGACGCCGACTGCGCCGGCGGCGAGGTGTGCCTGCTGACGCTGCTCAGCGACGCGTCGGTCGGCAGCGTGTGCGGCCCCGCGCTTGGGGCAGGTCGAGGCGGCGCCCGCTGCGCCGCCGAGGCCAACGCCTGCGACAACGGCTGCGCGAACGGGCTCTGCGGCGGGGACTCGACCTGCTCGGTCCTGTGCCGGGTGGACGCGGACTGCGGCGCTGGCCTCTGCCTGGCTCAGGACATCGGCGATGGGCAGCTCGTGCCCTTCTGCATCGACGTGACCCTCTGCGACGACGACCTGCAGGGCTGCCCTCGAGGGCAAGCCTGCCTGCCCGCGGCCCACCCGACCGAGGACCGCGTGCTGCGCCTCTGCGGCGACGCGGGCGCCGATCCGCTGGGCGCGGCGTGCGCGGCCCACGAGCAGTGCGCGGGGGGGCTGTGCCTCGATGGGCGCTGCACGGCGCTGTGCGACCGCGACAGCGACTGCGGCGGCGTCTTCGAGTGCGTCCCGCGGTCGGTGTTGCTGGACGTGGGGCGCGAGGAGACCGTGAGCCTGTGCGCGCTGGCCGAGATCGACTGCGTCCGCCCCAGTGACTGCCCGGCACCGCTTCAGTGCGCCTTCACGCTGGTCGACGGCGACGTGACCGCGCGCTGCCTCGAGGGCGGCGGCAGCCCGGCCGGCGCACCCTGCGGACGCCACGACACGTGCCGATCGAAGCTCTGCCTGTCCGCCGAGCGCGTGTGTACCGACAGCTGCCGCGAGGACGCGGACTGCCCCGACGGCATGGTGTGCGGGCGCGAGACGGTGCAAGGGCAGGCCGTGCCCGCATGCACGCCCGAGGACGCCGCGCCCAGCGACGCCGAGCCGCTCCCGCCGCCCAGCTTCGACGCG
>CALBMW010000256.1 GCA_937896275.1 uncultured Myxococcales bacterium | reverse complement strand
AGGCGATGCCCTGCTTGTCCTGCCCGGGGAAGAGCGTCGCGGCGGCCAGGAGGGCGATGAGCTGCTTGAACAGGTTGTCGTTGAAGGCGCCGAGGAACTGGGCCCCGACGAAGGCGCGGAAGCTGCGCTCCCCCTGGGCGGCGGGCAGGCTCATGGGGTCTCCAGGGCGGGGGGGCGGCGACGCTCAGCCTTCGAAGGCGGCCTTGAGGCGTTTGGTGATCGAGCCCCTCAGCTTGTCGGCGTCGACGCCCGCGGCCTTGGCCATCATGCCGAGCTTGACCACGACGTCGACGGCCTTGTCGGTGATGTCGATCGAGCCCGACACGCCGAGCCCCTTGAGCTTGGCGCTGTTGCCGTTCCAGTCGGCCTTGACGCCGTACTTGGACATCATCTGCTCGAACTCCGCGATGCGCTGCTTGGCCTCGGTCGTGCTCACCGCGTGCGCCTGACTCACCCGAACGTCCGCCATCGTCTTCATCCTCCGGGTCCGCTGGTTGGAGGCTCCTTCGTATCGCGTTTTCGGCGCCGCGGGAAGCGTCCGGGAGGCGTCCTGGGGGCGCCCGTGAACCTGCGCGGCGAAGCGTCGGCGGCTGTGGACAAAGTACCGTGAGGCTGTTACACCGCCCCTGCTTCGGCGCGCGCCACCGCCGCCCCGTCCGTTCCGAGGAGAGCGCATGTCCGTCCGAACGCTCACCCTGGCCGACACGACCATTGGCAAGAAGGCCATCATGGCCGTGTCGGGCCTCGTCCTGCTGGGCTTCGTGCTGGTGCACATGGCCGGCAACCTGCTGGTCTTCCAAGGGCCCGCGGCGCTCAACGGCTACGCGGACGGCCTGCGAAAGCTCGGGCCGATGTTGTGGATCGCGCGGGGGGTGCTGCTGGCTGCGGTGGCGGCCCACGTCTGGGCGGCCGTCTCGCTCTACAAGGCCAACGAGCAGGCGCGGCCGGTCAAGTACCACGTGCAGCACACCGCCGCGACGACCTACGCCGCCAAGACCATGCGCTACGGCGGCGTCATCATCCTGCTGTTCGTGCTCTACCACCTCGCCCACCTGACCTTCGGGGTGGGCATCCCGGGCGGCCACGCGGCTGCCCCACCGGCGGGCATGCCGGGATCGGTGAGCGGCACCGACGTCTTCCACAACGTCGTGGTCAGCTTCCAGAACCCGGCGATCACCGGCATCTACGTGCTGGCCCAGCTCGCGCTGGCGCTGCACCTGTATCACGGCGCCTGGAGCTTCATGCAGACCTTGGGGCTGAGCCACCCGCGCTACAACGGGCTGCGGGTGAAGCTCGCCGCCGCTTACGCGACGGTCATCTGCGTGGGCAACCTGTCGATGCCGATCGCCGTCATGGCTGGCCTGGTCAAGCTGCAGGGCTGAGGAGGGGATGATGGAGCTGCGTGACAACGCCCCTTCGGGGCCCATCGAGACGGCCTGGGATCGCCACCGTTTCGACATCAAGCTGGTCAACCCGGCCAACAAGCGGAAGTTCGAGGTCATCGTGGTGGGCACGGGCCTCGCAGGCGCCGCGGCCGCGGCGACCTTCGGCGAGCTGGGCTACCGGGTGCGATCGTTCTGCTATCAGGACAGCCCGCGGCGCGCGCACAGCATCGCGGCCCAGGGCGGGATCAACGCCGCCAAGAACTACAGCGGCGACGGCGACAGCATCTACCGGCTGTTCTACGACACCGTGAAGGGCGGCGACTATCGGTCGCGCGAGCGCAACGTCTACCGCCTGGCCCAGGTGAGCGTGAACATCATCGACCAGGCGGTCGCGCAGGGGGTGCCTTTCGCCCGTGAGTACGGCGGCCTGCTCGACAACCGGTCCTTCGGCGGCGCGCAGGTGTCGCGCACGTTCTACGCGCGTGGGCAGACCGGCCAGCAGCTGCTGCTCGGTGCCTACCAGGCGCTGGAGCGACAGATCGGGGCCGGCACGGTCACGATGCACCCCCGCACCGAGATGCTCGAGCTGATCGTGGTCGATGGTCAGGCGCGCGGCATCGTGACGCGCGACATGGTGACCGGGAAGATCGAGGCCCACCTGGCGCACGCGGTGGTGCTGGCCACGGGGGGCTACGGCAACCTGTTCTACCTGTCCACCAACGCCAAGGGCTGCAACGTCACGGCGGGATGGAGGGCGCACCGCAAGGGCGCGTTCTTCGCCAACCCCTGCTACACGCAGATTCACCCGACGTGCATCCCGGTGAGCGGCGAGCATCAGTCGAAGCTCACGTTGATGAGCGAGTCGCTGCGCAACGACGGGCGCGTGTGGGTGCCCAAGAACAAGGACGACGTCGGCAAGAAGCCCGGCCAGATCGCGAAGGAAGATCGGGACTACTACCTCGAGCGCAAGTACCCCGCCTTCGGCAACCTCGTGCCGCGAGACATCGCGTCGCGCAATGCCAAGGAGGTCTGCGACGCCGGCCGCGGCGTGGGCCCGGGTGGGCTGGGTGTGTACCTCGACTTCGCAGACGCCATCGAGCGGCTGGGGCAGAAGGCCATCGAGGAGCGCTACGGCAACCTGTTCGAGATGTACGAGCGCATCACCGACGAGGATCCCTACCAGGTGCCGATGCGCATCTATCCCGCCGTGCACTACACGATGGGTGGGCTGTGGGTCGACTACAACCTGATGAGCAACCTGCCCGGCCTGTTCGTGCTGGGCGAGGCGAACTTCAGCGATCACGGCGCCAACCGCCTGGGCGCGAGCGCGCTCATGCAGGGCTTGGCCGACGGCTACTTCGTGGCGCCGTATACGATCGGCAACTACTTGTGGACCGAGCGCACCGATCAGAAGCCGGTGACCGCCGATCACCCCGAGGTGAAGAAGGCGCTGGCCGAGGTCGAGGAGCGGACGCAGAGGTTCCTGAGCATCAACGGCAAGCGCTCACCCGACTCCTTCCACCGTGAGCTGGGCAAGCTCATGTGGGAGAAGTGCGGCATGGCGCGCAACGAGGCCGGCCTCAAGGAGGCGCAGGCGCGCATCCCGGCGCTGCGGGCCGAGTTCTGGGAGAACCTGCGGGTGCCGGGCTCGGGCGCCGATCTGAACCAGTCGCTCGAGAAGGCGGGCCGGGTGGCCGACTTCCTGGAGTTGGCCGAGCTGTTCGCGACCGACGCCCTGCATCGCCGGGAGTCCTGCGGCGGCCACTTCCGCGAAGAGAGCCAGACGCCCGAGGGCGAGGCCCTGCGAGACGACGACAGCTTCCGCTACGTCGCCGCGTGGGAGTTCAACGGCGTGGGCAAGGCCCCCGTCCTGCACAAGGAAGACCTCGAGTTCGAGCACGTCAAGCTGACCCAGCGGAGCTATAAGTGATGCGACTCACACTGCACGTCTGGCGACAGAAGAAGAGCGGCGACAAGGGCGCGTTCGAGACGCACAAGGTCGAGAACATCAGCGCCGACAGCTCCTTCCTCGAGATGCTCGACGTCCTCAACGAGGAGATCCTCGAGAAGGGCGGTGAGCCGGTCGCCTTCGACCATGACTGTCGCGAGGGCATCTGTGGTACCTGCGGCATGGTCGTCAATGGCATGGCGCATGGTCCGCAGGCCTTGACGACGACCTGCCAGCTGCACATGCGCAAGTTCAAGGACGGCGACGAGCTGTGGATCGAGCCTTGGCGCGCCAAAGCCTTCCCGGTGCTGCGCGATCTGGTCGTCGACCGGGGCGCCTTCGACCGCATCATCCAGGCGGGCGGCTTCATCTCGGCCAAGAGCGGCAGCGCGCCGGACGCCAACGAGATCCTGGTCGGCAAGACCGTCGCCGATCAGGCGATGGACGCCGCCGCGTGCATCGGTTGCGGCGCCTGCGTGGCGGCCTGCCCCAACGCCTCGGCCATGCTGTTCACGGCGGCCAAGATCACGCACCTCGGAGTGTTGCCGCAGGGCCAGCCCGAGCGAGACGACCGCGCGCGCAACATGGTGGCGCAGATGGACGCCGAGGGCTTCGGCGGCTGCACCAACCACGGCGAGTGCGCCGAGGTCTGCCCCAAGGGAATCAGCCTCGAGACCATCGCGCGGATGAACCGCGACTTCCTCAAGGCGATGGTCATCGCCCGCGAGCCCCTGGCGGCGCGCACCGGCGGCTGACCGGCCAATCCCGTCCCTGGGGCGCCACGCCCGCGGTCGGTGCGCAGGCGCAGCCACCATCACGCCCACGAGGGTCACCCTCCCGCCACGCGCGGCGGCCCGATCCTGGGGGTCGATCCTGGGGGTCGAACATACTCACTTCTCACTTGCGGCGCGGTCGGCCCCGGGGGGCGGATCCGGGGGTCGAACGTACTCACTTCTCACTTGCGACGCGGTCGTGCCGGCCGGGCCGTCTGCCGGGGCGCCGTGCGAGGCTCGATGCCGCCTCGCGCTTCCATGGTCTGCTTTTGTGCACGGTGGTCTGGGTTGGCCACGGTTGTTCGTGAGACAAGTCGTTGACGCCCTTGGCCTCCGCTCGGGGGGCCACCCGGTGCCACGAGGAGACGAAATGCCCAATCGGCTGTCGCGGGTCCTGGTCACGTGTGCGGTGCTGGCGATGTGTGCCTGCGACGATGACACGCCGGCGGCAGACCGAGACGACGCCTCCATCCGTGACGCCTCGGCGGTGGGCGGTCCATCGATGCTCGACGCCTCGGCAGGTGGCGGCAGCGGGGGGGAGGGCGGCCAAGGCGGCGCGGTCGGCGAGGGCGGTTCACCCAGTGAGGGCGGCATCCCCGGCGAGGGCGGCGGTCCCAGTGAGGGCGGCAT
>CALBMW010000255.1 GCA_937896275.1 uncultured Myxococcales bacterium | reverse complement strand
GCCGCTCATCCGCATCGGGGGCGTGCTGCGACGCATGGAGGACGCCGAGCCGCTCGACGCCGCCGGCACCCGCACCTTCGTCGAGTCGGTGCTCAACGAACGGCAGCTCGAGAACTTCGACAAGACCGGCGAGATCGACTTCTGCTACAGCGTGCCGGGGGTGGGCCGCTACCGCGCCAACGCCTACGTGCAGCGCAAGGGCGTAGGCGCGACCTTCCGGTCCATCCCCAACGCGCCCCCGACCTTCCAGGACATCCGCCTGCCGGGCCACCTGACGGAGCTGCTGAACTTCCACCAGGGCATCATCGTGGTGTCGGGCCCGGCCGGCAGCGGGAAGAGCACGACGCTCGCCGCCCTGGTCAACCTGCTCAACGAGACGAAGCCGGTACACATCCTCACCCTCGAGGAGCCTATCGAGTTCGTGCACCCGATCAAGACGGGGCTGGTCAACCAGCGGGAGATCGGCAAGCACAGCCAGACCTTCCACCACGCCCTGCGCGGCGCGCTGCGCGAGGATCCCGACGTGATCGTGGTGGGTGAGCTGCGTGACGCCGAGACGATCCGCATGGCGCTCGAGGCCGCCGAGACGGGCCACTTGGTCATCACGACGCTGCACACGACCAACGCCATCCAGACCGTCGACCGGCTGATCTCGAGCTTCCCGCCCGAGGAGCAGCAGCAGGTGCGGATGAGCCTCTCCGAGTCACTCAAGTACGTCGTGTGCCAGCAGCTGATGCCCAGCAAGGACGCGCACAAGCGGGTCGCCGTGTTCGAGATCCTCAAGGGCACGTTCAGCGTCGGCAACATGATCCGCGATGACAAGACCTACCAGCTGCCCAGCCTGATGCAGATTCAGCGCAACGTGGGCATGCAGACCGTCGACGTGGCGCTCATGGAGCTGGTCGAGGCCCAAATCATCTCGCCCGAGCAGGCCTACCTGCGCGCGAACAAGCAGGACACCTTCGCGCCGCTCTGTCCGGCCAGCTTCATCGAAGCGCAGACGAACGCGGGGAGTGCCGAGTGAAAGAGAAGCTGAAGGCGAAGCACCGCATCGATCGGTTCCTCAAGCTGATGAACGATCGCGGCGCGAGCGACCTGCACCTGTCGGTCGGCCGTCCGCCGCTCTTCCGGCAGTCGGGCCGCATCGTGCCGATCCGGTACCGCGTGCTGAGCAACATCGACTTCATCAACCTGATGGAGCCGATCACGCCGCCCGAGCAGTGGAAGAAGTACCTCGTCGACGGCGACATGGACTACGCCTACGAGGTGCCCGGGCTGGCCCGATTCCGCGTGAACATGTTCGACCAGGAGCGTGGGCGCGGCGCCGTGTTCCGCATCATCCCCGAGAAGATCCTGACGCTCGATCAGCTGCGCATGCCGCCGTCGGTGCGGTCGCTGGCGAGGATCGACGGGGGCCTGGTCCTGGTGACGGGGCCCACCGGATCGGGCAAGTCGACGACGCTGGCCGGGATCATCCACGAGATGAACCTGAAGCGGCCCATGCACATCATCACCATCGAGGATCCGCTCGAGTTCGTTCACGACAACCAGCTCTCGCTGGTGACGCAGCGCGAGGTGGGCACGCACTCCAAGGGCTTCGCGCCTGCGCTGCGCGCCGCCGTGCGCGAGGATCCCGACTGCATCCTGGTGGGCGAGATGCGCGACCTCGAGACGATCGCGATGGCGCTCGGGGCGGCCGAGACGGGCCTGCTGGTGTTCGGAACGCTGCACACCAACTCGGCGGCCAAGACGATGGACCGCATCATCAACGTCTTCCCGACCGATCGGCAGGACGGCGTGCGCGGGGTGTTGTCGGCGGTCATCAAGGGGGTGCTGAGCCAGCAGTTGCTCCGGCGCAAGAAGGGCGGGCGCGTGGCGGCGGTCGAGGTGCTGCTGAGCACGCCCGCGTTGTCGTCGATGATCCGCGAAGGCAAGACACATCAGCTCACCGGCCTGATCCAGCAGGGGCGAAAGCGCGGCATGATCGCGATGGACGACAGCCTGCGAAAGCTGGTCGAGGAAGACGTGATCGAGCCCGCGGACGCGCTCGACAAGGCGCTCGACAAGGACGAGTTTCGCAAGTGGCTGGGCGCGCGGGGCGTGGTCGTGGCCGGCGAGGACGAGGCCTGAACGGGTGACCCCGCACCCAGGGGGCACCACCCACGGCGAGCCGAGGCCGTTGGGACCGGGGTAACCTGGAGCACGTCATGGCAACCGGAAGCGCCCTCGCCACACAGGACACGCTCGAACGCGAGGCCGCCGCGGCCGGCTTGGCCCCGTTCGCCCACACGCGCGCCGCGCCGCGGATCGAGCGCACCTTCGTGGTGCGGATACGGATGGGCGGCCAAGCCTTGAAGCGCGCGCTCAGCCGCGACGTGAGCGAGGCGGGCATCTTCCTGCTGACCCCCGACCCGCCACCGGTAGGCAGCCTGCTCGAGTGTGTGCTGGTGCACCCGGTCGATGGCATGGAGCTGAAGGTGCCTGCGCGCGTGGTGCGGGCGGGCGTCACGCTGGCGGGGCCTGGCGTGGGGCTGCAGTTCGAGGCGACCTGTCCCACGCTGCGGCGCGCGTTGGTGCGCTACGTCTCGGAGGCGCCGGCCTCGGACCCGTCGCCCAGCTGATCCGTCGGATCACTGAGATCACTGAGCCCCCCCAGATCCCCAAGATCCGCGGGCTCCTCGGCCCGTGGCAGCGCATCGAGCCCGGCCAACACCTCGAACACCACGCCGCCGTCGACGCGATCGGTGAGCAGGGTGTCCCAGCCGATCACATCCGACTGCAGGTCGAGCATCGCGCTGACCGGGGCGTTGAGGTTCACGAGCGTCAAGGCGGGCGCCACGAAGTCGGGGCGCGACAGCAAGGCCGCGGCCGCCTCCGGATCCACGCTCAGCGCCAGGGTCGCGGGCGGGGCGTCCGGCACCTCGCGCACCGCGCCGCGCCGGGTGGCGCGACCCACCCACCGCTGGGGGAAGTCCTCGGGCTGCCGTGAGATGAGCCATAGCTGGGCGGGCGGCGCGGTCTCGAGCAGCACCACCACCCGCAGGCGCCCGCGGCGCGCCACCTCGAAGTGCACGACGAAGGGGCGGGCGCGGACCAAGCCGCGAAGCACCGGCAGACCGGCGCGCCAGGTGGCGTGAACGCTCCCCGGCTCGCCCGCGGTGCGGAGCCGATCGACGAGCTCCGTCACGAGCACCCGGGCCGGGCCCGCGCGACGCGCGCCCTGCCGGCGGACGTCGACCTCGAGCAGCGCGAAGAGGACGAGCGCCCCGCCCACGAACCACCCGATCCCCGCCTCGACGCCGAAGGCGCTGGCCGCCATGTGGGCCAGGACCCCCGCGAGCACCGCGGTGAGGGGCACCGCCACGAGGGCGCCCCACCAGGGCCGCGCGCCGAGCACGCGTCGGATGTCGTCACTCATCGGCGCGCAGCCTGGGCCATGGTGGGCCCAGCGTCAACCACCGGCGCGAGCCGCGCCCGAGGGTGCTATACCCTGCCACCGGAGGTGCTGTGATGGATCGGCTCATCATCGCGCTGGCGGCCGCGGCGGCGCTGGCTGG
>CALBMW010000254.1 GCA_937896275.1 uncultured Myxococcales bacterium | reverse complement strand
GACTTCGGTGCCGAGGTCGAGTTCAGGCTGCACATCCCGGCCCCGGCGCACGTGGTGCAGGCCCGCGGCTCGCTCATGTGGAGCCACGTCGAGGGCAAGCCGGCGCTCGGCGTGTCCTTCGAGGCCCTGCGACCGCTCGACGTGTGGGCGCTCCTGCAGTACTTCAACGCGGTCGCGGCGGGGGAGTCGACGGTGCTCTAGAGGCGCCGTCTCCTCGCGCCCCCGGCGACCGCCGCGTCGACGGCGGCGTCCTGCTCACCAGGCAGGCCCCCGACGACCCGCGCCCCCGGCTGCCCGCCGCCTCAGACCCGCCGGCGCCGCCGGAGGGCGAGCCCCAGCAGCCCGAACAGAGCCAGTGAGCCGCCGGGCGCGCCCTCACCGGCGTCGCAGTCGCAGCCCTCCTTGGGCGGCGTGAGCGTGCCAGCGTCGGCCTCCGCGCCGCCGTCGGGCAGGACGACGGGCGGGCCACCGTCCCGGGCGCCGACCGTGGCGTCGCCTGTCGCGCCGTCGCCGCTGGGCGTGGCCTCACCGTCGCGCGCGGGCAGCGGATCGCCACCATCGGTCAGCGGACCGGCGTCCGGGCCCCCGTCGGCGCGCGGCGGAGGGGGCGGCCGGTAGTTCTCGTCGAGTACGCACTGCGCGAGACGGTTCTCGTAGACGCAGGTCTGACCCAGCGGACACCGCACGCCACCGCAGGGATCGGCGATGCAACGTCCGTCGTCGCACTGCTGGCCGAAGGGGCAGTTGACGCCGTCGCACGGATCGTTGATGCACGCGCCGTTGACGCAGGTGTGGCCGTCAGCGCACTCGACCGCGGCGCAGGCGTCGTCGACACAGGCGCCGTCGACGCAGACTTGGTCGAGCGCGCAGGCGACCGTGGCGCAGCTCACCACGCAGGCGCCGGCGCGGCAGAAGCCACCGGCGGGGCAGTCGATGTCGAGGCAGGGGTCGGCAGCACAGGCGTTATCGATGCAGCGCTGGCCCGCGGGGCAGCCCACCGCGTAGCACGAGTCGGGCACGCACTCACCGCGGAAGCACACCCGGCCCGCGTCGCAGCGCACCTCGGCGCAGGGATCGGTGCAGCGGCCCGAGTCCCCGTCGCACGTCAGGCCGGCCGCGCAGGGCTCGTGCTCGCAGCGCAGGATGCACGCGCCGCCCACGCAAATCTCGTTGTCCGGGCACTCGAAGTTGACGCAGGGATCGGCGCAGCGCCCCGCCACGCACAGCCCAGGGCACTCGGGGTCTTCGTCCACCGCGCCGTCGCAGTCGTCGTCGAGGGCGTTGCAGATGTCCTGGCCCAGCTCGCCGCAGAGGCCGCAGTCGTTGCGGAGCCCCTCGTCGATGGCGCCGTCGCAGTCGTCGTCGATGCCGTTGCACGCCACCTCTTCGGCGGGCGGCACGTGGGGCGACTCGCAGCTCAGGGTGCCCCGGACGCAGGTGTCCGCGCCGGCCGCGCACGCGCCCACGCGGCCGGTCACGCAGACGGAGTCCCCGTCCCCGATGCCCTCGTCGACGCTGCCGTCGCAGTCGTTGTCGAGGCCGTCGCAGGCCTCGGGGCTCTGGGGCGTCACCGGGCGACAGATCACGCCACCCGCCGCGTCGCATACGAGGACGCCTTCGGTGCAGACGCCCGGCAGGCCGGTCCCGCAGTCCTCACCGGTGCCCTCGATGCCCTCGTCGATCCGGCTGTCGCAGTCGTTGTCGATGCCGTCGCAGCGCTCGTCGGTGGGCTCGGCGTCGGGTATGCACGCCAGCTGCCGGTTGTCGCAGGTGCGCTGCCCGGTCGAGCAAGCGCCGGGCCGGCCCGTGTCACAGGGCTCGCCGGTCCCGGGCACGTCCTCGTCGATCTGGTCGTCGCAGTCGTTGTCGATGGAGTCGCAGCGCTCGGGCCGGGGCTCGCAGATCTGGCACACGTCGCCGCGGCCGTCGCCGTCGCTGTCGACCTGGTCGGGGTTGGCGTTGGCGGGGCAGTTGTCGCAGGGATCGCCGACGCCGTCGTCGTCGATGTCGAGCTGGTCGGGGTTGGGCACCTCGGGGCAGTTGTCCTGGGGCACGCAGACACCGTCGGAGTCCTCGTCCGAGCAGGCCAGCGCGAAGCCCCACTTCAGGGCGTAGCAGACCTGCGGGCTGGTCTCGTCGGCGTCGAGCGGGCCCACGTCGAAGCGCAGGGAGAGGGTCACGTCGTAGCCCGCGTCGGTGACCAGATCGCCGTTGCGGTCGGTGTTGGCGCCCAGCTCGTCGGTGATGCCGTTGCGCAGCGGCTCGCAGCCGTTGCGCGTGTTGCCGATGCGGCGGCGGCTCTCGCTGAACTCGCCCAGCTCCCACCCGGTCAGGAAGCGGTCCCGCGGATCGGTGCCGAACAGCGCGAGCTGGCTGGTGGGCTCGTTGGGATCGTCGCCCGCGTCGAACTCGTAGATGTTGCGGGGGATGCCCACCGAGGTGCCGCCGAAGTCGTTGTTGAAGGTGCCCACGAAGAACAGATCGCCGTCCACGTAGGGGATGAGCGCCAGCTCGTCGAGGCGCGCGCCCGTCCGGTTCGTGAAGGTGTAGCACTGCGTCATGCGGTTGCACTCGAAGGCGGCCTGCATCTGCACCTCGACGCCGCCGACGGTGTACGCGCTGGTCATCTGGTTGTCGTCGGCGTCGGCGACCGCCACCACCTCGCCGACGCGGCCCGCCTCGAGCCAGTGGCCCGTGCTGGCCCCTCCCTGCGTCTGGCAGAGGAACGGCATACTCTCGAACACGGTGCCGCGCGAGCCGCGATCGGGATCGTCATTGGGCGGGTTGTAGACAGCGTTCTGACCGATGCGCGTGTTGCTGCCGAAGGCGCCGAAGACGTCGAGGCCCATGCGCAGCACGCCGGTGCGCGCGCGGTTGCAGGCCGGACCGGTCTCGAAGGGTTGAAAGCCGCCGTCCACCGGGACAGCC
>CALBMW010000253.1 GCA_937896275.1 uncultured Myxococcales bacterium | reverse complement strand
GCCCGCGACGACCTACGACGGCGAGGTCGACCAGCGCCCCGCCGAGGTGCGCGAGGCCCTGCGGCAGCTCGGCCCGGTGTGGGTCATCGCCGCCGGGGTTTGGCCGGCCGGCGATCGCGCACCGCTCCTCCGACTACACGGTCGCCGCGCCTTCGACCTGCTCGTGGGCTGCGCTGCGGCCTGAGAGCCGTCGATCAGCTGCCCGCCAGCGTGGCCATCTTGCGGCCCGGCTCCTCGAGCAGCGGCGCCAGCTCACCGTTCACGAACAGCTCGCTGATGATGTCGCTGCCGCCCACCAGCTCGCCGTCGACGTATAGCTGCGGGATGGTGGGCCAGTTGCCGTAGTCCTTGATGCCCTGCCGGACCTCGGGGTCGGACAGCACGTCGAAGGATGCGAAGCGCACCCCCACGTCGTTGAGGATGTTGGCCACTCGCTGCGAGAAGCCGCACTGCGGCGCCTGGGGGGTGCCCTTCATGAACAGGATGATCGGGTAGCTGGTGACCAGGGTGTGGATTCGGTCGTGGGCGGTCTGTTCCATGAACGTCAAGACTCCGCTTCGGCCTGCGCCGGCGTGATGGTTTTCAGGGTCAGGGCGTGAATTGGGCCGTGCATCAGCTCACCGAGCGCCTGATAGACGCTGCGTTGGCGCTGAATGGGCGTCAGGCCAGTGAAAGTGGGGGCGACGATCACCGCCTGCCAGTGGTCGTTGGTCCCCGTGAGGTCGGTCAGCTCGACGCGCGCGTCGGGGTGAGCGGTTCGAATCCGGTGAATCATCTCGTCTCGCAGCGCCATCTCGTCTCCAGCGGCTCCAGTCAGCGTTCGGTCCGAGCGCCAAAGGTTGCCGCAGCGCCCCGCGCCGCGCAACGCTCGGCAGCGGCGCGAGGCGGCTGCACGGTGACGGATGCCGCCCGGCCGGCCCCGGTCGCACGGTTGACGCGCGCGGGCGAGGTGACGAACATGGCCCCTCTCGAGCCGATGGAGCGGTCGCTGAGCGATACGACCCAGATCCCCGATGTCGAAGTCCCCGCTGACGAGGTCGTCAGGCCGGCGCCTGCCGCGCGGGTGCGCGCCGGCAACGGCGACTCGGGCGATCTCGTTCGCGCCGACGGCTTCACGCTCTATCTCAGCGAGATTCGCCGCTACCCGCTGCTGAGCCGCGAGGACGAGCTCGAGTACGCGCGAAGCTATCAAGAGACCGGAGACATCGACGCGGCACGCCGGCTGGTCACGGGCAACCTGCGCCTGGTCGTGAAGATCGCGATGGAGTACCGCCGCGCCTGGGTCAACGTGATGGACCTCGTGCAGGAGGGCAACATCGGCCTCGCCGAGGCGGTGAAGCGCTTTGATCCCTACCGGGGCGTGCGCTTCGGCAGCTTCGCCCGCTACTGGATCCGGGCGCTCATCCTCCAGTTCATCCTCAAGAACTTCCGCATGGTGTCCTTCGCCAACACCCGCGCCGGCCGCAAGCTGTTCTTTCGCCTCGAGAAAGAGCGCCATCGCCTGATGCAGGCATTCGGCGAGGCGACCCCCAAGATGCTCGCCGCCGAGCTCGACGTGACCGAGGACGACATCGCCCTGGCCACCCAGCTGCGCCAGTCGCCGCTGTCCCTGTCGGCCAGCCGATCGGGCGAGGACGGTGACGGTCGGACGCTGTCCGAGACGCTGGCCGACGCCGGCGTCGACGTCGAGGCGGACGTGGTCAAGAGCGAGCTCATGGCCACCGTGGACGCCGAGATGCAGCGCTTCGCCGCCACCCTCGTTGACGCGCGCGAGCTGGCCCTCTGGCACGAGCGCCTGCTCGCCGAGGATCCCATCTCGCTGGCCGCGCTCGGCGACCGCTTCGGCGTCTCGCGCGAGCGCGTTCGCCAAGTCGAGGCGCGCCTGAAGAAGCGCCTGAAGGACCACCTGACCGCGACGCTCGGCAGCAGCCTCGAGCTCGACTTCACCACCGAGGACTGACATCGATGTCCACCGCCACGCTGCAGCAGCAGCTCGATGATCGCCTGAAGCAGGCCATGAGGGCCCGCGACAGCCAAATGCTCAACCTGGTGCGCATGCTCAAGGCGCGCATGATCGAGCGCAAGACGGCGCCCGGCTTCAAGGGAGAGGTGGATGACGCCCTCTGGACCGACGTCATCACCGTGTATGCCAAGAGCCTCTCCAAGGCGCTCGAACAGTACCGGGCCGTCGGGCCCGCGGGCGTCGAGCATGCCACGCAGCTCGAGTGGGAGCTGCGCGCGCTCGATGAGTGGCTGCCCAAGAAGGCCGACGCCGCGACGGTGCAGGGCTGGATCGACGAGGCCATCGCGGGCCTCGGGGGCAAGGACAACGCCAAGATCGGCGCCGTGATGGGCGCCGTGATCAAGGCGCACAAAGCGGACGTCGATCCCGGCATGGTTCGACAGCTCGCCGAGCAGTCCCTGGGCTGAGCCCCCGGCCGCCGCCGCTCAGGCGCTCAGCAGCCCCAGCACCCACAGGCCGAAGCAGACCGCCGTCAGGCCGGCCCAACGCCAGAACGCTCCCGCGACGCGGCGGCCTTCGGCGTCGAGTCCGCGCCCGATCGTGAGGAACCCGCCGATCACCCAGCCCGCGAAGGCGAGCACCACCAGCAGCGACCACCCCGGCGCCGGCGTCGCGTCGAGCGCCAGCAATGCCCGGTGATCCGCGACGAGCTGGTCGCGGTTCCGCCCGCGGAGCGTCGGCTGGCCGAGGGCGATCTGCGCGTCGGCCGTCAGCCGCGCGATCGCGTCGTCCACCGACGCCATCCGGGCGGCGAAGGGGCTGTAGACGCTGCGGACCGCGCGCATGCCGCCCCGCAATCGCCGGAGCGCGGCGAGGGCGTGATCGCGGTCGCCCGAGGCCTCGGCCCGCGCCGCGATCGCCTGGAGTCCGTCCGCCGCCTCGACGGGGGCCCCCGCGCCGGGCGTGTACCAGCGCAGCGCATAGGCGAAGCGCTCGATGGCGGCGTCCAGATCGCCTGCGGCCTCGGCCGCCCGCGCGCCGGCAAGCTCCTCGCGTGCGCCGACGAACGCGCGCACGAAGCTGACGGCCAGCACCAGCCCGATCGCCGCGAGCCCCCACCAGAGCCACGGTGGCAGGTGCCGGCGCCGACCCTCGGCCGCCCCCGCGCTCAGATGAAGTCTCTGCGTCCGAACACGAGCGAGGCCAAGAAGAGCCCCACCAGCGCGTAGCTCAGGCCGTAGAGCGTGGCCCAGCCCACGAAGGTCCAGGTGACGGGCGAGGCGTGCACGACGTTCGGCGTGATGTTGTAGAGCGACATGTCCGGCCAGATGGTCGCCACGCCGCGCACCACGGCGCTGAGTTGCTGCTGCAACTCCGTCGTCTGGTCCTTGTCGCCGAGCCGAAGCGCCACCAGCCGGTTCGCGAAGCTGCCCACCACGAAGACCCCGAAGGTCAGCAGGCCCGACAGGAAGGGCGTCGAGAAGCTGGAGAAGAAGATGGCGACCGCGATGACCAACACGACCTCGACGTAGATCAACCAGATGGCCTGCGCCATCTCGACGCCGAAGTCCGCGTCCAGCAACCAGAACTGCGCAGCCAGCACCAGCCCCATCACGCCCACCTGCACGAACATCGTCCACGCCAGCCCCAGCGTCTTGCCGGCCAGGAACTGCCAGCGAAAGATGGGCTTGGGCATGACGGTGTAGATGGTCTTCCGCTCGATCTCCT
>CALBMW010000252.1 GCA_937896275.1 uncultured Myxococcales bacterium | reverse complement strand
CCACAGCCCCCGTCGCTGCTCCCCGAGTCGGCCGTCGCCTCGGCCCCAGGGACCTGCGCCGTCGTCGCGTCGACCGGCAGGTCGGCGTCCGGCGAGGCGGCGTCCGGCGCGGCGGCGGCGATCCCTGCGTCCTGCGCCGCGGCGTCCACCCCCGCGTCCCCCTCCTCGGGCTGCCCCAGCGCCCGGCGGATCGCGCGGGCAGGATCGACGATCCCGAAGCCGTAGATCAGGTCGTGCCCGCGCGCGTCAGGCGTCGCGTAGGGCGCCGGTCGGGCCGTCTGCAGCAGGATCTCGGACAGCTCGGCCGCCGTCCGTTCGGGCGCCGCGCTCACCAGCAGACCCGCCACGCCCGCCGCCACCGGCGCCGCAGACGAGGTGCCGCCGAAGTGCGTCGTGTAGTCGCTCGGATCGTTGCCGGCCGCGCCCCGCAGGTCCGTCGTGACGGTGCCCGTCGGCGCGCTGATGTCGACCGAAGCGCCGCGATTCGTGAAGACGGTGGCCTCGTCGAAGATGTTGAGGGCGCCGACGCCGATGACGCCGCGCACGGCCAGCAGCTCGAAGTCCGCGACGTCGCGGTTCTCGTTGCCCGCCGCGAAGAGCACCAGGGCGCCCAGGCCGCCGCGGCCGTGGTCGTAGATCTCGCCGATGGCGTCGGCCAGCGGGCGCGGCACGGGGATGGCCTCGGTGAAGCCCCAGCTGTTCGAGACCACGCCCGCGCCCACGTCGAGGGCGAACTGGAAGGCGTCGACGTCGGCCGAGATGGGGGTGGGGCCGTCGTCGCCGGGCAGCAGGCGGACGCAGCGCAGGCGGCACTGGGGGCAGGTGCCTGCGATGCCGAGGCCGTTGCCCGTCGATGCCCCGACCAGGCCCGCGCACGCCGTGCCGTGCTCGTTGCCGGGGGCGCCGGGCGCGAAGGAGGGATCGTCGTCGGCGTCGATCACGTCGCGCCCCGGGTCGAGCTTCGACACCAGATCCGGGTGCCCCAGGTCGCACCCGTTGTCGACCACGACCACCGTCACCGAGGGATCGCCGTCGGTGAGGGCCCAGGCTGCGGCGATGTCGATGCGATCGAGGTACCACTGGCCTGCCAAGCGGGGGTCGTCGGGGGGCGTGTCGCGGCGGCCCGCGAGGCGGTGAGAGACCCACAGATCGGGCACCGCCTGGCGCACCGGGCCGCGCGGATCGATGGTCGGCGCCAGGCGCGCCGCGAGGTCGAGGCCGTCCGCGCCGCCCGCGTCGCGCACCCGCCACAGCCCGAGCGAGGGCATGAGGGGACGATCGGCCACCAGCCCCAGGCGCGCCATCGCCGCGCGCGCCTCGGCCACGTCGGTCGACAACTGAACGATCGCCCAGGCGTCCACGGCGGCGTGCCCGCGCACCCCGAGCGACGGCCAGGTCAGCTCGACGGGCACCGGGCGCGTCGACCCCGGCAGGCGGCGAGCCAGCACGGTGTGATCGCCGTCGCGATACACGATAGACCCCGCGTGGCCGTCGGGCCGCGGCGCGAGGCTCGTCGGGGTCAGCAGCGACACCCACGCCAGCACGGAAACGATCACAGTCTGGAGCACGGCTCGGCTCTCCGCCTATAGTCCGCCCCGACCATAGCCAAGAGGGCAGACTCATGATCGAAATCATCACGCGCGCGGCGCGGCGCGCAGGCCTGCTGGGCGTCGGGCTGGTGGGCGTCGGCCTGCAGGGCGTCGGGCTGGTGGGCGTCGGGCTGGTGGGCGTCGGCCTGGTGGGCATGATCGCGTGCGACGACGGCGGCAGCGGCGACGCCACCCGGGACGCGAACGCCGGCGCCACCGATGGGGCGACCCTGCCCGACGGGGGCGCGCCCGACTCGGCCCTGCCCGACTCGACGCTGCCGGACTCGACGCTGCCGGACTCGACGCTGCCCGACGCCACCCTGCCCGACGCGGCCGGGCCGGTCGTCCGTTGCGCCGCGCTCGCCGAGGTGGCCTGTCAGGACCAGATGATCCAGGAGCTTCAGCTGCAGGACGTCGTCGCGCCCGGCCTCATCGAGAACACCGCCGAGGGCGATGGCTGGGTCAGCGCCATCGACGCGACCGCCGGTGGATTCGAGCCGCCGATGCCGCAGGGCTATGTGTACGGGCGCTTCACCGACACCGGCCTCGAGCGCGTCGCCCTGGACGACGAAGCGGCCCTCGAGTCGGGGGACTGGGACATCGCCTTTCGCCGCTATGTCATTCGCGTCAACGGCGGCGCCTCGGGCCCATCTTGCGTCTCGGTCGCGCGCACGCCCCCGGGCACCGACTTCGGCGCCGCGTTGGCCCCGGCCGAGGACGCGCTCTACCGGGTGGACTCGCAATACGGTCCCGACTGCGATTTCGTCGGCGACGGCTCGGGGCTGCCCACCTCGCCCGCCACGGCGCTGTCGAGCTATTACGCCTACAGCGGCTGCGTCGAGATGACGGGCAACGTCTACGTCCTTCGGCTGGCCGACGGCCGCGACGTGAAGCTCACCGTGACCGGCTACTACGCGCCCGCCGACCGGCAGCAGTTCTGCGAGGACAACGGGCAGGCGCCGATGCCCTCGGGGTCGGGGAACATCGGTCTCCGCTGGGCCTTCCTCGACGCGGGCGAGTGAGCGCGGTGCGCGCCGCCACCCTCGTCCTGACCGCGGCCGCGCTCTGGGCCTGCGGCGAACCGCCCGCCGC
Source organism: uncultured Myxococcales bacterium (assembly GCA_937896275.1). Classification (GTDB taxonomy): domain Bacteria; phylum Myxococcota_A; class Bradymonadia; order UBA7976; family UBA1532; genus JACKDN01. The sequence goes on along the minus strand of CALBMW010000252.1, from coordinate 1,489 downwards.
CGCACCGCTCTCTCACCGCGCGCTGGCCATCCGGCCCACCGATCCGAGGGCGCCCCTGTGGCGCTTCGCCGCCGACGACGTCGTCGAGCGCTACGACTCCGCCGCGGGCGGGGTGCGGGTCCACTTCACCCGCGCCGGTCAACACGCGGTGCCGGCCGATGACGGCGACGGTGACGGCGTACCCGACTTCGTGAGCGAGGTGGCCGACACCTACGAGGAGGTGCTCGCCTTCTACGCGGGGCGCGGCTACCGCCCGCCGGTGTCGGACGCGGATCAGCCCGGGGATAACGGCGGTGACGGCCGCTTCGACGTCTATCTCATTGATTTCGCGCGACAATCAGATGGCAACTTCGAGGCGGACGCCTGCACCGACGGGAACCCTACGCGCTGCGCGGGCCACGTCGTGCAAGAGAACGACTTCGCCGGCTACGGCTACCCGAGCCGACAGTTCGCCACGCGGGTCCTGGCGAGCCACGAGATGTTCCACGCCATCCAGGACGCCTACGACGCCGATCAGGGGGTCATCCTGGGCGAGGGCACGGCCGTCTGGGCGAGCGACACCTTCGACCCCAGCGTGCACGAGGTCGCCAGCTTCTCCGCGGGCCTCCTCGACGATCCCGGCCGCTCGATCGACGTGCCACCGGGCGGACCCGTGCCGCGCTTCGCCTACGGCAGCGGCCTGTTCTTCCAGTTCCTCGCCGAGCGCTACGACGGCGACCTGATCCGCACGCTCTGGGAGCACCTCGAGGACGGGCACGGCCTACCCGGCGGCGCCGACGGCGACGATCCGCGGTGGATCGATCAGCTCGGGCTGCTGCTCGCGGCGGATCACGGCTCGTCCTTCGCCGAGGCCTTCGCGGAGTTTGCGCGCTGGAACCTGTACACGTCACGCCACGCAGACGCGTCGGTGGCCTACGCGGACGGCGCCCGGTACCCGAAGGTGGTGATGGAGGCGGTGCAGGCGCCGTTCGTCGACGACCGCCTGCGCGTCTTCCACGCGTCGACCCAGTACTTCTCCGCCGTGCCCGCCGGGCGCGCGACCATGACCGCCGCGTTGGTGACGACGCCGGGGCACGACGACGACCTTGACGGGGTGGCGCTGTCCCTCGCGACCGAGCGCGGGGTCGCCTGGGCCGAGGTGGTGCGGGCCGAGGATCCGTCCGACCCCCCGGTGGTCGACACCGCCGGCGCGTCGCGCTTCGTGGCGATGGTGGTGAACACCAACCCCGCGGGCGACAGCCGACGGCCGGCCATCTGCCTGGGCGACCCGGACGAGGTCGCGGCGTGCGTGGCAGACCTGAGGGGCGCCTGGGACGCCGGGCCGCCCGCGGACGCCGCGCCGAGCGAGCCCGACCGGCCGGACGCCGCGACACTCACAGAACCGGCGCCCGCCGACTGCATACTGGCGAGCGCACATGGCACACCCTACAACCCCCGGGCGCACCGGCATACCACGCCGAGACCGCCCGGACCACCCGCCGCCCGGACC
>CALBMW010000251.1 GCA_937896275.1 uncultured Myxococcales bacterium | reverse complement strand
GCGTTGATCCAAGGTGTCGAGCCCGAAGTAGATCCATGCGCCGCCCGCCGCCACCGCCACAGCGCCCGTGGTGATGGCCGCCCACGGGATCCGGCGGCCCGAGGGGGCGATCCGATCGCGCGCGCCGGGCTCGTCGACCGCCGTCGCCATCGCCGGCGGGGGCGCCTCGCCGAGGATGATCTCCAGCGTCTGCGGCGCCCGGGTCACTGACAGCGCTTGCCGGGCCGGCTCGTGGTCGGGGTGACGCAGCTCGAGCATGTAGGCCCCCGGCTCGGCGAGCACCTCGGCCGGCGTCACGCCGACCACCGCGCCGTCGAGCATGATCTCGGCGCCGGGCGGCGTGGAGTGCACCTGCAGCGCCGTCAGCGGCGGCACGTCGAGCGCATCGCCCCGCACGAAGGACGCCGCGAGCTCCTCGAGGCGCCCGACCGCGTCACCGCCCTTGGCGATGCGCGCCGATTCATCCCGCATCGCCTCGGGGTGCGCGGGATCCAGCATCCGCAGGCGCAACGTGAACGAGGACGCGTCCTGCGACAGCCGGCCCCACACGAGCACCCCGACCTCGAGCACCTCGGCCACCTGCGCCATGCACGCAGCCGCCTCCTCGAAGCACGAGAAGGAGACCCGCGCCTCCTCCACGTTCATCTGCAGGGGACCCTTCTCGTCGAAGTCGGGGTGCGCCTCGGCGGCGGCCTGGAGTGCCGCGCGTACACGCAGCCCCGCAGCCTCGACCTCGGGCGCAGCGACCTCACGGCCACGGCTGTCGACCGTCTCGATGGGCAGGATGCCGATGGGAACCGGGGCGGCAAGCGCCCCACCGGCCGAGAGGCCAGCGAGCAGCAACGACGGGACGAGCAGGCGCATCATGGGACCCTTGATAGCACGCGCCGCGGCCCCCCGGTTACTGGAAATCCTCTTCGTCGAAGGTGCGCCCCTCAGCCGCCGCCCGCGGCCGCAGGCGTCTCTCGAGCGCGAGCGCCTGGGGATCGTCCACGGGCGCTGCGCCCCGAAAGAGCTCGAGCCGCGCGCGATCGCCCGTCACCGCGGGCATCGAGTGCATGCGCGCATAGCCGCTCGACGCGGTGCCGGGCTCGAACCGTCGCGCCTCGCCGGTGCGTTCGAGCTGACCGATTGGGAAGCGAAAGGCGAAGAAGGCGGCGACCTGGTCGACGCGCAACCGGCAGTCATAGACGAGGATGCCCTCGAAGGCCCGCACGGGCGTACACCCGCGCGGGATCGCGATGCCCCACACGCGCTGTCCCGACCACGCGACCACGCGCTCGAGCTCGGCGGTGAGGGCCGAGTCGGCCGCCGCGACCCCGGCGTCGACCGTCTCGGTGGGCGGTGGCGCCGGACGCTCGCGGGCCGCCGGCTGCGGATGATCGCAGGCCAGCGCGCCGAGCGCGACCAGCGCGATCAGCGGGTGAACGTGCTGCCCCACGACACCACCACGCTCGGGAAGGGGCCCACTCGCAGCGACTGGCCCGCGTTGTGCCGCCCGCTGCGGTCACAGTCGAGGCAGATGCTCAGCGTGTTGGTGCCGGTGGTCAAAAAGACGGAGCCGTCCAGGTCCTCCACCGCGATCTGGCGCTGATTGTTCACCACCTCGATCTTGGTCGCGTCCTTCTGGATGGCGCCCTTGGCGCCGCTGTCCTCGTCGGCCAGGTTGAGCACGATGTCGGTCGTCGGCGACCCCCCCTCGATGCACGAGGGGGTCAGCGTGATCGCCAGTCCGAAGGCCAGCCGCCCTGGCGGCAGCAGCAGCGACAGCGCGTTGCTCTCGCGGTTGTTGTTCTCGTCGAGCTTGGGCAACGAGGGCACCACGTTCACATCGTTGCCGCCCTTCTTGAAGGTCTGGTTGTCCGACAGCACGTCGGTGTAGTGCACCCCGTACAGTCGCCCCTGCGCGCTGACGCAAAGGTCGTTGGCGCGCGGCTCGGCGGTGGTGAAGAACGCCAGCTTACCTCGCACCAGCGGCGAACCGGTCAGGTACTCCCCCGCGTTGAGGGGGAGCTTCCAGTTGGCCTTGGCCTGGAACGCGAGGGCCCCGTTCGCCACGTCGAGGACGGCGCGGTCCGACAGGCTGATCACCATGCTTCGGTCGTCGGCGTTGCCACCGTCGCCCGTGCCGAAGACCACGACCAGCTCGCCGTTCT
>CALBMW010000250.1 GCA_937896275.1 uncultured Myxococcales bacterium | reverse complement strand
GCTGGACGTCCGACCGGCGCGCCCTGCGGAGCGCCGCCGCGGAGCACGCGCCGGCCACGCTCGTCCTCGGCGAAGAGGGCGTCGTCACGTCGGAAGGCCATGGCGGCGCGCAGCAGGCGGCGGCGCGCCTTGAGCGCGTCGAGGCGCGCTTCGAGGGCGGCGACGTGGGTCTCGAGCTTCTCGCTGTGATCGCGGGTCTCGTCGGCCAACTCGCGCAGCTCGTCGGGGGAGTCGGCCTCGGCCTCGACCGCGGGCAGCGCGACCTGGCGCTCGCCGTCGGCGTCGGCCTGACTCTGGAGCAGGCGGGCGCGTTCGAAGATGAGCGCCCGCTGACGCTCGAAGAGCGCGCGGCGGTCCGCGGACGCGGTGGCGGTCATCGCGCCGCGCAGGCTCGCCAAATCCGCTTCGAGGGCGTCGACCAGGTCCGAGCGGGCCACGCCGCGGGCGGCCCGAGCCACGGCCACCGCGCGATCGCGCTCGGCGAGCTGCTCGGCCAGGGAGCGGGCTCGCTTGAGGTGCGCGTCGAGGCGGGCGTCGGGGATGACCCTCAGGGCCGTGCCGCCCAGGTGCTTGAGGGCCTGGATCTCGGCGGCGACGCGCTCGTGCTCGGCGGCGAGGGTGGCGCGCTCGGCCTCGGCGGCGCTCAGCGTCTGCTCTGCGCGCGCGAGTCCCACGCGGGCGTCCTCGAGCGGCTCGGCGAGGGCGACGGGCGCGGTCAGGAGCACAAGAAGGGTGAGGATCCAGCGCATGGACGCCACGGTAGCAATGTACGGGCCATGTATGAAGCCGCGTGGCGTCGCCCAGGCTCACCGGTTTTCCGGTAGCGCCCCCCGGGGACACTGACAGTTTTCTGAGTATCCTTCTGAGGATCGCCGCGCCACCCCACCGATGGGGTGCGCAGTAGGCGATCCTCCCTCGGGGCTGCTACGGTCCCGCCCATGCCGACCATCCGCTTCACCCACGACTACGACACCGCCTGCCGCCTCCGCGATGAAGGCTTCGAGCCCATCGAGTGCGCCTTCGGTCAGTATGGCTCGGTGCTGGGCCCCCTCGAGCTCGATCACCACGGCACCGAGAGCCACCGCGAGGGGGTCGCGATCCGCGCCTGCCGCGACTTCTACGGCGCGCGGGCGGCCGATCCGCGCTTCGTGGTGACGGGCACGCCCGACGCGGACGCGGTGCTGGCCATCGTGGCGTTGTCGGGCCTCGTGGAGCGCGATGCGCTGCAGCCCGCGTTCTACGAGGTGGTGGCGCGGCACGACACCGATCCGATCGGGATGGATCTCCTCGCCAGCGACGAGGGCGTGATGTTGGGCTGGTTCAACCAGCGCGCGGGGCTGTCGCAGAGCGAGAAAGGCTTCCAGGCGGCGGTCCAGGCGATGGTGGATCTTCTGCAGATGGGCCTCGACGACGCGGATCGCGCGCAGGTGCGGCGGGCCGATCTCAGCCGTCGCCGGACCGCGCTGCGCGGCGTGCTCGCGATCCACGACGCCCAGGGCCAGCCTCTGCCCGTGCCCGAGGGCGCCGTGGATCATCCCGTCTGCCGCGGCGAGGCGGCCACCGAGGGGGCGGCGCGCGTGGCGGTCGTGCAGAGCGCCGTCTGGGGCTTCGACCAGTGGTATCGACTGGCGCCGGTGGTGGTGAGCTATGCGTCCCGCATCGCCAAGGTCACCGTGGGTTGCCCCGATCTGGAGACGGCCGAGCGCCTCTTCGGCCCTGGCGGGCTCATGCGGGCGTGGGTCGCGTTGGGCCGCGGGTGGGGCGGTCGAGAGACCATCGGGGGCAGCCCTCGCGGCGAGCGCCTGCCCCTCACCGAGGCCTTCCAGACGGCCGAGCGTCTCATCGAGATGCTCCGCTGACGGGCGGCGGGCCGGGTGTGCCGGTCAGCGTGGTGGCGGTCAGCGTGGCTTGCGACGCCGCGGCGGCCGGCGGAGGCGGCGGCGGTCGGCCTGCTTGCGGTAGCGGTGCAGCAGGACACGGATGTTCCCGAGGTGGCGCACCACCAACACCGCCAGCAGCCCCACGGTGAACAGCTGCACCTCGAAGGGCCGCCCATCGAGGCGGGCCAGGATCACGAACAACCCCCCCGCGACCAAGCTGCCAATGGCCGGCGTACGGGTGAACAGCACCAGGCCCACCCACGCCAGCGCGGACACGACGCCCACGCCGGGTGCCAGGACCGCGAGCGTGCCGAAGGCCGTGGCGACGCCCTTCCCGCCGCGAAAGCGCAGCCACACCGGGTAGCAGTGCCCGACCACGGCGACCAGCCCCGCGCCACACTGCACGTCGAGGTCGGCGCCCATCGCGCGCGCCAGCAGCACGGCGCCGGCGCCCTTGCCCATGTCGACGACCAGGGTCACGGCGCCGAAGGCCTTGCCCAGCGTGCGGGTGACGTTGCTCGCGCCGATGTTGCCGCTGCCGGCGGCCCGCGGATCCCGGCCCGCCAGCCGCCCCAGGAGCACGCCCGTGGGCACCGAGCCCATGAGGTAGGCCGCGAGCAGCAGCAGGCAGGTGAGCATCATCGGGGCTTGATAGCGGAAGCCGCGCACCGTGTCACGGTCTGCGGCGGGGGAGGGGACGAGGCGGCGAGCGGACGGCCAGGTGCCGCTCGCCGCCTCGGGCGATCGCGGTGGCGTGTGCGAAGGGACGGCCAGGTCCCGCGCACCGCCTCGGCGGTCATCTCATCTTGGGTTCGTGGGGCGGTCGACCAGGCGCCGCGGGGCTCCCCGCGACGTGCTTCGATCAGCGCAGCGCGTCGACGGCGGCCACGCGCACCTTCATGTCCGGGTCGCTCGTCGCGTCCACCAGCAGGGGCAGGGTGTCGCGACCTCCGATGCGGCCGATCGCCACCACCAGATCCTGGCGCATGTCGGCCTCGTGGTAGTCGGCCACCGAGTCGCGGTAGCGCGCCATGAGGGGCTCGAGCGCGGTGCGCTGCCGGATGGCGCCCAGGGCGCGCACGGCGGCGCGCTGCACGGCCGGATCGGGCTGATCGAGCAGGGCCATCAGCTTGAAGCTGGCCTGGTAGATGCGCAGCGTACCGGTGGCCTCGGCGGCGGCGCGGCGCACCTCGACGGCGGGATCGTCGAGGGCCGCGACCAGGGCGGGCGTCGCCGCGGGGCCACCGCAGCCGCCCATCGTGCGGATGGCCGCGGTGCGAACCGCCAGGTCCGGGTTGTTCTTGGCGACCTCGACCGCGAAGGGCGTGGCCATCGGGTCGCCGAACTTCGTCATCAGCGCCAGCAGCTCGGGCAGCGCGGCGCCCTCGGCCTTGCCCGCGGCCATCAGCAGGTCCGGCAGCACGCGAACGCCGATGGTGCCCAGCTCGGTGGCGGCCGCGCCGCGCACCGCGTCGTCGCCGTGGATGACCGCGGCGATCAGGTGCTGGTACCCGGCCTCACCGAAGGCGGCCACCGCGCGCCCGACCAGCGCACGCACCTCGGCGTGACGCGAAGCCAGTAGCGGGATGATCCGCTCGAGGTTCGCGTTGGCCTCTCCGCGCAGCAGGGCCTGGGCGGCCACCGTGGCGGTCGCCCCATCCGGTCCGGCCAGCGCGAGCGTCCGCAGCGTGCCCTGGGCAGCGGGGCCCAACCGACCCAGGCTGCGGGTCGCCGCCACCCGCACGCTCATGCTGCTGTCCGAGCTGAGCAGCTCGAGGGTCTCGAGGTCATCGGCTCGCGCGAAGTTGCCCAACGCGGCGGCCACGGCCTCCCGCTCCTCGGTGTAGCGGCTGCTCCAGCGCGACACGATGCGATCGTGGGCGTCGGCGTCCCCGCGGCGGGCCAGGCCCTCCACGGCGGCGGACCGCAGCTCACTGCGGGCGTCGAGCAGCCCACCGAGAAGCAGCTCCCGCGCTTGGGGGTGCGCCACGCTGCCCAGGGCGCGCAAGGCGGCGGCGCGCTCTCGAAGCACGGTCGAGGCCATCATCGGCTCGAGCGCGTCGACGGCGCCCTGACCGAAGCGCCCCAGG
>CALBMW010000249.1 GCA_937896275.1 uncultured Myxococcales bacterium | reverse complement strand
CTGGGCGGTGAGGATCACGTAGCGTCCCAAGATGTCGACTCCGCTGCGCACGGTGAGGTCCTCCGCCAGATCGAGGCGCAGATCCCAGCGCAGGCCGTACTCGACGAGGGCGCCGTCGGCCTGGATGCTGCCCGCGTCGATGCCCGTGAAGTCGACGCCGACGACGGGCGAGAGATCCCACTCGACCTGCTTCGAGGGGCGTGCGTGCCAAGCACCCTTCAGTCGGTGGAAGCCGACGGCCGCGTCCACGCTGGCGTTTGGACCGCTCTGGGCGCCGGGATCGCCGACGACCGAGAGCGCATCGTGGCTGCCAAACGCCAGCAAAGACAGGGAGTTATCGGCGTCGAGGCGATGGTTGAGGCGCGCTTGGTAGTCATAGTAGACGGGCAGCACGGTGGCCAGCGGGGCGTCGCTGACCGCCTCGCCGAAGCGCAGGATGGTGTCGACGTAGCTGCGGCGCACCGAGGCGCTGACGCTGGTGTCGTCGGTGAGGGGGCCCTCGGCGTAGAGGCCGATGTCGAAGATGTCCATCTTGGCGCTGCCGTGCCAGGCGTCGGGGAAGGCGACGCGGGTGGTGACGTCGACGATGCCGCCGATGGCGCGGCCGTAGCGCACCGAGAAGTTGCCGGGGAAGAAGTCGATGCGGCCCAGCATGTCGGGGGGCAGGACCGAGGGGCCGCCGGCGAAGTGGTAGAGCAGGGGCACCTCGTGGCCGTCGATCATGACCACCGAGTCGCCCGGCGAGCTGCCGCGCACCAGCAGGAGGCCGATGATGTAGGGCACCCGGGCGAGGCCGGGCAGGTTCTGCACCACGCGGAGGGGATCGCCGAAGGTGCCGGGGACCGTGCGCAGCTCCTTCTGGTCGAGGGTGCGCCGGGTGAGGCTGGTCTTCTCGCGCTCGCCACGCACGATGGTCTCGTAGGGCGAGCGGCGCAGGCGCTCGAGACGGAAGTCGATGGTGACCTCCTCGCCCGCGGCGACGGCGAGGGTGAGAGCCTCGCGGCGGTGATCGGGCGAGGTGGCGACGACCTCGAGGTCACCGGGATCGAGCCCGACGAGCGTGAAGCGGCCGGCGCCGTCGGCGAGCACCTCGAGGCCCTGCGCGGGGACGCCGACCGGGGCGCCGGGGACCGGGACGCCGCTCCCCTTCTCGCGCACCTGGCCTGTGATGCGCGCGCTGAGGCCTTCGGGTTCGGGCGGCGGCGGCTCGGCGGCGAGCTGGAAGCGGTAGGTGAAGCCGATGCGGATGGGCGCGGGCTGGCCGTCGATCTCGGCGGGGCGGAAGACGAACTGCTTCGCGGCGGCGAGCGCGGCCTCGTCGAAGCCGTCGCCGACCGGGGCGTTGGCGAGTTCGGCGGCGGTCACGCGTCCGTCGGCGTCGAGGGTCAGCACGAGCTGGACGGCGGCCTCGCGGCGCGCGGCCTGCGCGGACTCGGGGTAGGGGGCGTCGATGAAGGTGACCAACTCCGGGGGGCGCGTGAGTTGAGGCACGTGGGCCGGCGCAGGCTTCTCCTCGTCTGCCAGCGGGCGGGCGCCCTCCTGGGCCGCGGCGGTGCCGGCCAGCAGCAGGCCCAGCAGCAGGGCGCGGCGTCTCACTGGAGCACGAAGTGGAAGGTGTGGGGGATGCGAACGGCGACCGCCCTGCCGCCCACGCGGGCAGGATCATAGCGAAGCAGGCGGGCGCGGCGCAGCGCCACGGCGTCTAGCTGCGGGTGCAGCCGCTTGATCAGCCTCACCGATCTGACGGCACCATCGCTGCCGACGACGACCTCGACCACGACCGAGCCCTCGACGCCGAGGGCGCGGAGCTTGTCGGGGTAGATCATGTCGCGGCCGTTGAGCAGGCGGGGCAACGACGTGACGCCGCTGACGGGGACGGTGGGATCGCCGGGAGGGGCAGCGCCGTCCCCGTCGCCCGTGGGTGCCTTGGGGCCGCGGCCGCGGGGGCCCTGGCCGTGGGCTTCGCCGTAACGCTCGCCGTCGCGCTGACCGCCCGCGGGGACCGCGATGCCGCTGCCGGGGGGGGGCGGTGGCCGTGCCTTCGAGGTTGATGCCCATCAGGGGTGGCGGGGGCGGCGGGGGCGGTTGGTCCGGCGGCGGAGGCGGCTGGCCGGGCAGGG
>CALBMW010000248.1 GCA_937896275.1 uncultured Myxococcales bacterium | reverse complement strand
CGTGGCCGCAGGGGGCGCCCCCTCCTCGCAGGCCGTCAGGGCCAGCGCCGCGATCAACCAGGTGAGGCTCCTCATCGTGCCATCCTCCGGTAGGCCGGATCGGTCACCAGCGTTCGCACCAGCGCCTTGAAGTCATAGCCACTGTCGACGAAGGCCGCGGTGAAGCGGGGCAGATCGGCCGCCTGCTCGACCTCGCTCATCGGCCGGTGGTAGAGGCGCTCGAAGGCCTTGCGGGTGACGCATTGGCCAAGCTGGCCGCTCTCGACGCTGGCCTGCACGAGGCCGCGTGGGCCGCCCTCGACGCGCGCCACCTCGTCCTCGCCGCGCCACTCGTAGGACTTGAGCACGCCGGCGAAGGGCGCCTCGTCGGGGTGGCCGATTTCGCTGACGTAGAAGCGCTGACAGATGAAGTCGCAGGTCGCGTCCGGGTTGCGCGCGCAGGCGGCGCAGCGGGCCTGATAGGGCGGAAACTGTTCGGGATCGAGGAACAGGCTGCCGGCGTTGGCGAAGCGCCCCCAGTACGCGGCGGCGGGCTCGAGGCGCGCGTGGCAGTAGTTGCAGCCGCAGCGCTCGCGCAGGTTGGGCTGCTGGCTGCACGCGTCGTTGGGGCTGGGCAGGCCGTTGGGCGGCGCGACGAAGGGCTGACAGAGGAAGGCGTTGTAGAAGCGGTTGGCGCGCGCGCGATCCGTCTGAAAGCGCAAGAGATAGGACAGGCTGGTCAGCAGGCCGCTGTGGCGATCGTGGGCGCGGGGCACGCGGTGCCAGCTGTCATCGGTGTAGGGGAGATCGGGGAGGGCATCGAGCGCCACGGGCGGCACCAGCACGATGGGATCGACGGCCATCGGGGCGAGGTAGCGGTAGTAGTGGGTGAGGGGACCGTCGAGCTCCTCGGTGTCCTCGGTCAGCATCTCGTGGTAGGGGCGACGCTCGTTGATGGGGGCCTCGACCATCCGCAGCAGCTGCTCCTGCAGCGACGCGGCGATGTCCTGCACCACAGGCAGGCTGGCGCAGTGCTCCAGGTTGGGTCCGCAGCCGCAGCCACCCGAGGTCATGCCTTGGGCGGTGCCGCAGTCGAGGCCGGCGTCGGACATCGGGTTGATGCGCGCCTCGAGGGCGCAGACCTTCACCTGGGTGCCGGGCGCCCAATAGGGCTCGACCATGACGTAGCCCTCGCGGCGCGTGCCGTCGGGCATCGTCTCGAAGATCAGGGTGTCGCGCTCATCCCACTCGGCGGGCTCGTCCTTGCACGGCACCAGGCCGCCGCGCGTGTAGAGGCCGGTGAAGAGCAGGAAGAGGCGGTCCGCGTTTCCCTCGTACTCATAGAACGCCGCCGGCAGGAGGAGGGCGACGGCGGCGTTGACCACCTCGATGGCGTCGGTGGTTGGCCACAGCAGATCGCGGTGGTGGCGGCGCACGAAGGTCGAGAACTCCGGCGACTCGAGCATCGCGTCGACCTGAGCGGCGTCGACGTCGGTCTCGGGCACCAGCGCCTCGAACTCGGGCTGGGTGGGCGCGCGGCCGAGCAGGTCGAGGCTGAGTTGGCGAAGGTAGCGGAAGCGATCGACCCGGACCGCGTCGTCGCAGGGCGCGTCCTGGGCCGCCGCCCTCCCGGCGACGACGAGAGGCGCGACGAGCATCGCGACCAGCAACGTGCCGTGCAGGCGGGCGCTGTGGGGGTGGCGGTGCGTGCGCATGACGTGTCCTCTGGGTTGCGCCGGGTGGTACGGGCCGGGCGGGCGTGAGTGTAGTGGACGGGCCCCGGCGCACGCAGGCGATCCGATCGTCCCCGGTGTGACCGGAGACGGTGGGCTCGTCCGACAGGTGTCGGCCGTCGCGCGGCGGCGGCCTCGCCACCCCTGCCGGGGCCGGCTATTCTGCGCGGCGCCGAGGCGAGGGGGTGGTGGCTCCTTCGTCGGGGCGTCGAGCACGATTGGCGAGTCGGGAGGCTGAGGTCATGGGTCGAACGGTCATTCTCGTGCTGCTGGCGCTCGGCGGATGTGATGACGGCGCGGCGAATCCGGTCGGCGCCGTCGACGCGGGCACTGACCGCGGTCCGTCGCCCGACGCCGCGCGCGCCGACGCGGGAGGCTCCGACGGCGCGACCCCCGACGCGGCCCGCG
>CALBMW010000247.1 GCA_937896275.1 uncultured Myxococcales bacterium | reverse complement strand
GGGATGCCCGCGCTGGTGGCGTCCGACGGCACGGCGATCGGCTACGACGCCCTGCGAGCCGAGGTCGCGCGGCGCGCCGCCGACCTGCCCACCGGGCGCATCGTGGCGGTGGCCTCGGCCAGACCGGTCGACTTCGTGATCGACGCGCTGGCCGCGCTGGCGGCGGGCGCCGTGTTGCTGCCCTTGGACGGGCGCCAGCCGCCCCAGGAGCGCGCCGAGACCCTGAACCGCGTGGGCGCCGCCGCGCTGCGCACCGATCACACCGAGCGCCTGTGCGAGGGCGCCCCCGTCGATCCGCACGGCGCCCTCCTGCTGTGCACCTCCGGCTCGTCGGGCCGCCCCAAGGACGTGATCCTGGGGCTCTCTGGCGTCGTCGCCAACATCGCGGGGATCTTGAGTTATCTGCCCGTCTCGGCCTACCCGCGGGCCGGCGTCGTGCTGCCGCTGAGCTATAGCTACGCCCTGGTCGGCCAGGTGCTCACCACGCTGGCCGCGGGCGGCACCGCGGTGCTGCTCAACGACGTGATCTGGCCCGCCGAGCAGGCCGCCCGGATGGCGGCGCTGGGCGTCGTTGGGCTCTCGTCGGTGCCCGCGTCGCTGCGCCTGCTGGCCGAGGCCGGTGCCCCGCCGCTGGCCTACGTGGCCTCGGCCGGCGCCCCGCTCGACGCCGGAACGCGGGCGGCGCTGGCCGCGGCGTGGCCCGACGCGCGCGCCTTCAACCAGTACGGCCTCACCGAGGCCTCGCCACGCGTGGCGGCCTGCGCGAGCGACGAGCCGGGCTACGCGGAGGGATCGGTGGGCCGCCCGCTGCCCGGCATCGAGGTCGAGGCCATCGACGGCGAACTCTACGTTCGCGGCCCCTCGGTGATGATCGGCTACCTGAACGACCCCGCCGCCACGTCCGCGGCGCTCGGCCCCCAGGGGCTGCGCACCGGCGACCACGGGCGCGTCGACGCCTCGGGCTACGTCTTCGTGGAGGGCCGCGCCGACGGTCTGGTGAAGATCGCCGGCGAGCGCGTCAGCCTGAGCGCGGTCGCCGCAGCCGTGCGCGAGCTGCCGGGCGTGCGCGAGGTGGCGGTGGTGACCCTCCCCGACGCGCGCACCGATCTTCGGCTCGGCGCGCTGGTGGTCCTCGCGCCGGGCCATGACCTGCGCGCCGTCAAACGCGCGATGCGCGACCTGCACCCGGCTCGGCGGCCGACCACGCTGATGCAGGTGCTCGAGCTCCCGCGAAACGCGCGCAACAAGCTGGATCGCGCCGTCGTCCGGCGGATCCTGGAGACGTCCCGATGAGCGATGATGTGTTGGTCGCCGTGCGCGCCCTGGTGAACGACCTGGTCGAGGTCGTGGCCGACGACGCCCCGCTCGACCTCGACTCCCTGACGCTGGTGCAGATCGCCGAGGAGCTCGAGGCCCGCTTCGAGTTCGTCGTGCGCGCCGCGGATCTGACGCCGGCCAACTTCGACTCGGTCGCGGCGATGGCGGCCTACGTGCGCGCGCGATGAAGGGGATGTCCGTGCTGCGGCCCGGCGCACAGGGCCGACCGGTGCGCCTGGCCGCCGTCGCGCCCTACCTGCCGTCGCGCGTCGTCACCAACGCCGACCTCGTCGCCGCCGGGGCGCCCCTCGACGCCGACGAGATGGTGCGGCTGAGCGGCATCCGCGCCCGGCGCTTCGCCGCCCCCGACGAGGCGACGAGCGACCTGGCGCTGGCCGCCGCGCGCAAGGCGCTCACATGGGCCGGGCGGGCGGCGACCGACGTCGACCGCTTGCTGGTCGCCACCGTCTCGCCCGATCACAGCAGCCCGGGCGCCGCCTGTCGCACCCAGACCCTGCTCGGCATGCGCACGGTCCCGGCCATGGACATCGTCGCGGCCTGCAGTGGCTTCCTCTACGCCCTCGACGCGGCCGCGCGCGCGGTGATGACCGGCGACGAGGCCGTCCTCGCCGTCGCCGCCGACGTCCGCAGCCGCTTCGTCGACCCCCTCGATCGCGCGACGTGCGCGCTCTTCGGAGACGGCGCCGGGGCGGCCCTCGTGGTGCCGGGCCACGATCCGGACGCGGGCCTCGTGGCGATCGGCCTGCTCGCCGACGGCGAAGGCTACGCGTCGGTGCAGGTACCGGCGGGTGGCTCGCGCCGGCCGATCGACGCGGCCGCCCTCGCGGACCGCGCGCAGTACGTTCACATGCGCAGCGGTCCCCAGGTCTACCTCGCCGCGGTCGAGGGCATGCTCGGGACCGCCCAGCGCCTGCTCGACGCGCTGAACCTGAGCTTCGCCGACATCGACTTCGTGGTGCCCCATCAGCCCAACGGGCGCATCCTGGACCGCTTGGCCCGCCTCGCCGGCATCCCCGACGAGAAGGTCGTGAAGATCATCGAGGACATCGGAAACATCTCGGCCGCCACCGTGCCCGTCGCGCTGCACCACCTGCTCGCGAGCGGGCGCGTGAAGGTCGGCGATCGCCTGCTCCTGCTGGCAGCCGGGGCGGGCTACACGGCCGGCGCCGCGCTGCTGGTGGTGGACGCCGCGCTGCTCTGTGCCCAGGCGCGCGAGCACGGCTGAGCGGCCCCCGACTTGCCGTGGCAGGCCGCTACCCTCTCGGGATCGCCTCCAACCGCGCGGGGACATGCTTGTGCCACGGCGTGCCCGCCACGGGATCGCGGTCCTCGGTCGACGTCAGCTCGTTGGGCGCGACCCCGGTGACCACCGCCTCACCCGACGCCGACGGATAGGACAGCCCCTGCCCGTTCGGCAGGCTCACGTGCCCGGGCTGCATCATGTCGGTGACCTCGACCACCACCCGCGCGCTGCCACGCGGCGTCGTGAGCTGGGCGGCGCCGCCGTCGGTGAGCCCCAAGGCCGTCGCGTCGGCAGGCGAGATCCTCAGCGCGCCGCCGTCGTCCTTCGCGCCCCGCCAGGCCGGGTCGCGGTACAGCGTGTTCGCCGTCGACGAGCGACGCTCCCCGGCCGAGAGGACGAGGGGGAAGTCACGGCGGCGCACCGGCTCGGTGTCGACCAGGCCGCGCAGCTCGTCGAGCAGCTCCGGCACGACGAGGCGGACGCGCTTGTCGGGCGTCGCCAAGCGCGCCCAGGTCTCCGCGTGGTCGTCCACGGTGAAGACGACCCCGGACGGTGTGTCGAGGATGGCCCGGAACAGCGCGTTGCCGTCGCGGAAGCCCGCGCGCCTCACCGACGCGGCCTGCTGCATCGCGCAGGTCTGGGCCAGACCCCAGACGGCCGCGGTCGCCTCTGCCCCCGCCGGCAGCGCCGCCGCGAGCGTCTCGTAGAGGATGACGGGCGCCAGCGACATCACGCGCCGGTCCATGCCGGCGGCGCTCATGAATGCCATCGCGTAGGCATCGAGCCCCTGCGCGGCCGCGGCGCGCAGTGACGCCAGCGGCAGGGACTCCAAGCCACCCAGCGCCCGCACCAGGCGCGCATGGATCTCGGCCTCGGGCAGCGTGCCGAGCAGCGGCTCGAACACGGGCGGGCGCAGCTGGAAGGCGTTGTGCGGGAACTCGAGGTTGAAGAAGGTCGCCTCCCACTTCTCGTATTGAGACGCGGCCGGCAGCACGTAGTCGGCCTCGTGGCAGGTCTCGGTCATCGCGACGTCGATCACCACCACGAAGTCCAGCGCTCGGAGCGCGGCGCGCATGCGTTTGCTGTCGGCCAGGGAGTGCACCGGGTTGCCGCTCTCGACGATCATCGCGCGGAAGCGGTCGGGGTGATCGGTCAGGATCTCGTCGGGGATCACGTTGCAGGGCACCAGCCCGCCGATGAGCCGATGGCCGCCGACCGGGCTTCCCCCAAGGCGCCGCGCGCCGTCGCCGCCGCCCAGGCTGGCGAAGTTGGAGTGAATGTTCATCCCGCCGCGCTTCGCGAAGTTGCCGGTCAGCAGGTAGAGCAGCTTCTCGAGCCAAGAGCTCAGCGTGCTGTGGGGCGCCTGCTGCACGCCGAGATCCTCCAGGACCGAGACGCTCTCGGCGGCGGCGATGCGCCGAACCGCCCGCCGCACGAGCCCCTCGTCCACCCCGGCGCGCGCGCAGTACCGGGCGATGGGCAGGTCCGCGAACTCCGGGCTCAGGCCCTCGAAGTCGCGCGTGTGCTCCGCGATGAACGCGTGGTCGACCAGGTCATCGTGCACGAGCATCGCGACCATCGCCGCCAGCAGCCACGCGTCGCCACCCGGTCGAACCTGTAAGTGGATGTCGGCGAGCGCCGCCGTCTCGGAGCGCCGCGGATCGATCACGATCAGGCTGCGGGCCGGATCCTTGCTGATCGCCTTGAGCACCGTCCGGGCCCGCGGGAAGCCATGCGATTGCCAGGGGTTCTTGCCCACGAACAACGCCACCTCGGCGTGCTCGAAGTCGGGGCACGTGTGGCAGCGGGAGCGCCCATAGAGTTGCCCGTCGACCCAGAACTCGCCGGTCTTCTCCTGCGCCAGCGCGTTGGACGTGAACTGCGCCCCGAGCGCCGCGCGCGTCGCCCGCCCGTAGGCCCCGCCCAGGTGGTTCCCCTGCGCGCCGCCCCCGTAATAGAAGATCGAGGCGCCGCCGTGGGCGTCGGCCACGGCCGCCAACCGCGTCGCCACCTCGGCGATGGCGGTGTCCCAGTCCACGGCCTCGAAGCTGCCATCCGGCCGCCGCCGCAGGGGCGCGGTCAACCGGTCGCGCCCGTTCTGGTAGTGATCGAGCGCCTGCGGCTTCTCGCAGAGGTAGCCCTTGGACGTCGGGTGGGATCGATCCCCGCGCACCTTGACGATGCGTCGCCCCTCGACGCCCAGCGTCAGGCCGCAGTTGATGCTGCAGAGGATGCAGGCGCTGGTCTTTGACTCCAAGGCGGCCTCCGTGGCGCGAGGTTGGGCGCAGGCCACTCTAGCCGATCGCGCGAGCGCCCCGACGCGGCGCGACCACCGCCCGGGCCGGCGATGGGGGTCCGGCCGATGTCACCCCCTGGAGCGTCGCCGTCCTCCGCCTGGGCGCGAGGACTTCGAGTCAGGCGACCTCCTCCGGTGCGAGCGCCAGGATCTTCCCTTCGAAGGAGGGGAGCGGCCCTCGCTGGGCCGACCGGCCCTCGGTCTGCCCCCGCCGCAGGCGGCGCAAGGACTGGGCGCGGTCGCGCAGATCGAGCGCGCCGCACGGGGGTACCGTCAGTGTTCGCAGGACCGACACCGAGGCCGCGAGGACGTCGACCTCCAAGTCGAGGCGGCCGATGGGCGGATAGACCACCTCGGCGGTCGATGGCAGCCCCGGCTTCGCCGTGCGCGCCGCCGCCAGGAACAGGCGCAGCAGCGGGCGGTCGACCTGATCGAAGGCGCGCACGAAGGCGCTGGCGCGGCCCACGGCCAGCCCACTCCGGCCGCGAGCCGCGCCCGCGGGCGGCGCGTGCCCGCGGGGCGCACGGGGGCGACGCGCGGACCCGTCGACGAAGATCGGCACGATCACACGGTTGTCCTCGCCACGCGCGTGCCGGATCGCCGTCGCGATGGCCTCGTCGAGCACAGGCTCGTCATCGACCACCACGTGCGGCGACTGCACCACCACGATCGCGCCCGCGTCGACCTGAACCAGGTAGCTCAGCGCGGTGAGCAACGCCACGCCGGAGCCGCGCGGTTCGCGCTCGAGGAATACGACCGGATCGGGCGCACCGCCCGCGTGGCCCGCCCGCAGGCCGTCCTGCCAGAGGCTGCGGTGGGCCGACCCCACGAACACCAGGTGGCCACAGGCGTCGGCGAAGCGTTCGGCCCGAGCGAGCGCCGCGACGAAGGGCGAGGGGCCGTCGGGCAGGCTGCAGAACTGCACCGGCGCACCGGTCGCGCGTCCCCGGGCCGCCGTGGGCAGGGCCGGGTCGTCGGCGCCCGAGGCGAGCGTCACGAACCACAGGCCGTGGGCGCAAGACATGGTCTCATCCCGAATCGGAGCGAGCGGCCGCGCCAGGCGCGAGCCACGTCGATGCTTGCCCGCCGGACGCGCGACCGCCGCCCCCCCGGATGGACGGCCGTGTGCAAAGCGACGACCGTGCCAGCGGCCGAAGACCCGTAGCGCCGAGCGGACCGTGACACCGTGGTAACCCGCGCGGGCATCACGACGATCGAGCGTGACGTCCGCCCCTCCGGACGCCCCATCGGCGCGAGGCCGGCCGAGGCCATCACCGACCGCGGCGACAACTTACTGATCTACAAGGTGAAACCGCCCGAAGCGCCGTGCGGTCCGCCGGTAACGTCGCTGGCTGAACGGTGGGGGAGTCCCAGCGCGCCGCGCGTGCTCGATCGGGATCAGAGGAGACGGAGAAAGTCGGCCAGGGCCCGCCGATCCGAGGGCGCCAGCGCGAGGCCGAAGGGATGCCCCGGCATCGCCCGCGCCGGATCGAGCAGCTCGTCGATGCCGCCGCGCACGCCGCCGCCGGCGAAGAGCAGGCCGCGGTCGCCGAGGCCACGCAACGAGGGCACCCGCCAGCGACCGGTGCCCCGCTCGGGGCTGCGCGCGACGGCGTCGGGGGTGCCCACGTCGGCGATTGGAAGGGGCCCGCCGCTCAGGCCCGGGCCACCGTGACACCGCGCGCAGTGCGCGTCGAAGACCACCCGGCCCGCGCCCTCGCTGGGTACGGGCGGCAGGTCGTCGGCGAGCGCGCGCAGGTAGAGCGCCATCGCGAAGGGCACCGCCCGCGGTGGGCGGAAGGCCCCGCCGCTGCTCGCGATCAGCAGGGTCTCCGTGCGCACCGCCAGGGCCAGCAGGTCGTTGCGCATCGTCGCGGCGCGATGCAGGTGGGTCTGGAACCGCACGGGCCGCAGATCGGGGATCGCGGTGGGGTTGTCCTCGTCATCCCCCGTGACGTCCAGCCGCCCCGGGCCCCAGCGGGACGCGGCGGTCCGGGTGCCCCGCGCCTCCTCCTGCAACCGCCCCAGGTCGAAGTCCGCGGCCGCACGGCCGGCGGCGCCACCGTCGTGGCACGTGGCGCAGGTCATGGCGGGTTCGATGGCGCCGTCCGACAGCAGCACCCAAACCAGGCCGCCGACCCCACCACCTTGCGCCCCCAAGCCGACGCGCGCGGCACCGTCGGCGTCGCGCAGCCCATGGCGGAGCACCGGGAGCACCTGTACCGGGTAGCGCTGGAAGGCCCGGCGGCCCAACTCGATGAGACCCTCGCGGGTCCAGGGCGCGCCGTCTGCGTCCAGGCCGACCCAGTCCGTCGTATCGGACGGCTCCCCGCGCCCGAGATCCTCGCGCGCCACCGCCCGCACCGGCGGATCCCACACCGGCAAGGCACCCCAGTCATCCTCGGTGTATCGCGCCCGCCGCTGCGTGGCGTAGCCGTTGTCGACGCCCTCGAGCGCCGCCTCGAGCGCCGCCCGGCCCACCGCCCACGAGGCGACGTACGCGCGCCCCAACTCGAGCTCGGGATCGCCGGGATCGCCGGCGCCCTCGCCGCACCCCACCCACGCCAGGCCGATGAGGATCAGCCCGGCCGTCGCGGTGGGCGCGCGCGCTCCGATCGACCCGCGCGCGCGGGTCAGCCAGCGCACTGGGAGTCGCTGCACATCCATCGCCGGGCCGCTGGGTTGAAGGCGCAGTAGGCCGCAAAGGGGGCGCCGTCGCCGCAGTCCTCGTCGTCGATGCAGGCGTCGTCGGGCGTGTGGCACTGATACGCCTCGACCCCCGAGTAGTCGCCGCAGTCCCCGAAGGTGGGCGAGCAATACCCGCCCGGCCCGCAATCCGCGTCCACCCGGCAGTTGCCGCCGAGGCAGACGTTGTGATCGGAGCGCCAGCCGCCGCCGCACTCGCAGACCCCGCCATCGCAGCCGTCGTCGCTGGCGCACAGATCGTAGGTGCAGTACCAGCCGTCGTGGCTGTTGCCCACGCAGCGCCCGTTGTCGCCGTCGGTGCAGTCCTCGTGCGCGGTGCACTGGAGTTCGTCCCCGCCCCGAGCCAGCGTCTCGTCGTCGATGAAGGGGCCTTCGTTGCTGCGCTCGTCGTCGCAGCCGACGACGGTCGGGCGGTGCCGCCGCGGCTCGCGACCCACCGGTGGCGCTGCATCGCCGACGACGCCGCCGTCCACGTCGGCGTCCGTCCGCGGCCCCCCGGTGTCGGGCCCGGTCACGTCGCCGTCGCGCCTCGGCACCGCGCCGTCGCGCCTCGGCACCGCGGCG
>CALBMW010000246.1 GCA_937896275.1 uncultured Myxococcales bacterium | reverse complement strand
GGTCGAGGAATCCGCCCTCGAGTTTGACGGCACCGGGGGCATGACCAGTCGACTGTCCCTGCGACCGATCGGGGGTGGTGCCGCTTCCTCCAAGAAGCGAGGGCCATCGGAGGTGGTGACCAATCTCGTCTTCCCCACGGAGATCGCAGAGCCTGGGCAGTCTGTTCTCAACCTCGAGTACGGGGTTGGCTCGGTCGACGTCACGGTGATCCTTGAGGGCGGCCCCCCGCCGCCCTCCGCCGGCTCTCAGCGAGGCATCCTCCAGCCGAGCGACGTGGGTGAGGGGGGCGAGGAGTGACCGGCGTTCACCAAGGGATCGTCGCTGACACGAACGATCCGCTCAAGGCTGGCCGCGTGCGCGCGCTCATCCCCACGCTCTTCCTCGACCCCGAGACGGGCGTGGTGGCGCTGAGCCCGTGGCTCGAGGCGGCGGGGTCGCTGGGGGAGGGCGCCGGCGGCGTCATCGTCCCACCCAAGGGCGCCCCGATCATCGTCGAAAGGCAGACCGGCTCCGACTCTGGTACGTGGCTGCTGCACTACCGCAAGGGGCGCGTGGGGCGCGGTGTGAATGGGTCTCACCTCCACGCCTCCGCGCAGGGGACTGACGGGGAGGCCGAGACCCTCCTCAAGCGCGGGGTGCCCTTCTCCGTACCGCGCGCAGGTGCGCTCTCCACGGAGGGGGCCCCCAGCGTCGCGCTGACGCGCGAGACGGTCGATGGTCTTCCCGGCACGATGAACGACGGCAAGTACCCGCAGGTGAACAGCATCCGCACGCCGGGTGGGTTCATCCTCGAGGCCGACGACACCCCCGGGGTCTGCCGTGGTCACATCTGGCACCCGGCAGGGGTGTACCTCGAGGTCAGCGATGGCGGGGTGATGGCGGGCCAGGCCGCCGCCCTGCACTACAGGGTGCTCGGGAAGAGCGTGCTGCACGTCGGCAGCCAGGTACTGCGGATCGACGGGGCGCAGCGCACGGCGGTGGGTGGGGATCGACTGGAGGACGTCGCCGGGAAGGACATCGGCAGGGCCAACGAGTGGGCGCGCGAGGCGGAGGGGAACGCAGCGCTTCTCGCCGGGGGCGTCCTCCACCTCGGAGGCAAGGCGGGGGTGAGCCTCCGAACAGCGGGAGATGCCGTCGAGACCGTGGGGGGGCAGCATCGCTCCACGGTGCTCGGCGCGCGCACGACCTTCACGCAAGGGCCCACCCGCCACGTGCTGGCGCAGCCGATGGTCGTCGCCTCCCTCGGCGGGCCGGCGACGTTCGTCGGCGTCGGAGGGGGGGTGCCTCAGCCCCTCGCGAAGGCGCCGGCGGTGATCGTCCACACGGGAGTGCTGGCAGGAATCCTCGCTCAGCTCGAGGCAGTGGCGCTGGCGTTGGAGGGGTCCGGTATCCCCTCCCTCACAGGCCTCGCACCTGGGCTGGCTGCGGCCGCAACCGCCCTGGCCGTTGACCTGGTTGCGTCGGCTGACGCAACCGCCGTCACGATCATGGGGGCGTGACGATGGCCGCCGTTCCACCCGTCTGGGTCCAACTCGGATCGCCGGTCAACCCGGGGCTCGGCGACCTCCTCGACACGCTGACCGGAGGCCACCTCGAGGACGCGGTGGAGATCCTCGAAGCCACGCGAGCGATCCTCAACGCGACCTCCGCCACGGTCCAGGACTTCGCCATCCTCCTGGCCGTGGACGACCCCATCGGCGCGCTCCTCGGTGCGCTGGCCCGGATCGCCACCAACATGATCCGCGACCTGCGGAAGACGGGGCTGTACCTCCTGCCCCTCGCCCCCCCGCGGCTCACCGACGTCCTCCGGCCCTACCCGGCGCAGACGGCGATGTTCGATGCGGCGCTGTCGCTCAGCGACTACTTGGACTCGCAGCGGCCGGATCTTGGAGGGGAGGGCGCCTACGCTGGGATCGCGGTGCTCTTCAGTGCGACGCAATGGTTCGACTTCCTGCAACTGCTGGGAGCCTTCGACGCCGTCTTCGGCAGCGGAGCTTCGCAGTGGGCCCGCTTCGCTGACCTGCGCCTGCGGGTGCAGGACACGAAGCAGCAGCCACGCGGGAGCCGGCAGTCGGCTGGGACGACCTGGGATTGGAGCTCCGTCACATTGGGAGACGGCATCCCCGTGCTGGGGCAGATCCTCTCCACCATCGAGGCGATCCTAGCACCCCTCGCGGCCGGCACTTCGGCCTTGGGGCAAATGCTGTCGGAGGCGAGTGCCATCCTCGCGGAGCGCCTGCAGGCCATCTCCTCGCTCCTCGACACCGTGGCGCGACTGGCTGCGTTCCTCGCCGCGCTGAAGGCCCTGCTGTTGAGGGGGCACTGGCTGCCTCTCGTGAGCGACCGCGGAGGCTCCGATGAGCTGGCAGCTCAGCTGATCTCCTCCCAGAACGCACCCCCTGACCAGTTCTGCGCCGGGCTGATCGTCCTCGCCGCGGGCCCCAACCCCTACGTCGATGTCGAGGCATTCCTCGACCTGCTCGGAGTCGAGCAGGCAGTTGTGCGACGAACCTTCAGTCGGGCCAGGGCCCGCTTCGAGGCCCTATGAGCTCGATCCGTATGCAGGGGCGGCTGGCCCAAGGGAAGTCGGAGTTGGCGCGCAAGACGAAGGTGCGGCAGCAGACCGAGCGTACTCTCGCTGATCTAAAGGACCTGCACACGGAGGCCCTCGGGCACCCCGACGTCGTGGCGGGGGCCAGGCAGGCAGAGCGATTTTCCGCCGATCTGCACAAGGTCGGCGTTACCCTGGCGCGATTGACAGGGGAGATCGAAGTTCTTGCGGCAGAGGTCGCGGATCTCGAGAGGCTGGTGTAGGTCATGTCGAATCCGCACGTGGGCTGGGGCTTCCCCTTCCGTTTCGAGGACGGGCGGACGCGCGTCGTCGGCGGTGACCCCGAGGGCTCCCCCACGGAGGCAGAGGCGCGCACGGCCTACGTGGAGGACATCTACCACCTCTTCTCCACCCCACTGGGGTTCCGGGTCATGCACCCCCACTTCGGGTTGGGGCTGGCGGCGTACCTCTTCAGCCCCCAGCACTCTCGACAGTCGGGGCTGATGCGTCGCGAGGTGCAAGAGCAGCTCGAGCTGTGGAGCAAGCGAGTCGAGGTGAGGTCGGTCTCGGCCGAACTGGACCCGCAGCGGGCGTCGATCACCATCACCCCGGACGTGGTGGCGGTCGGCCTGCCCTTCGGCGGCGCCTTCGCCGTGACGATCTGAGGAGCCACACATGGCGATCGATCCCCGCACCCTCGACACTCGCTCTGGCGGAGAGGCCCGCGACTACCTGACCATCTACCGGCAGCTCATGTCGGTCGCTGCGACGATCCTCCCCGAGTGGACCTACCGCGGCGAGGACGACTTCGGGGTCGCGCTCACGCAGCTCGTCGCCTATCTCAGCGACCACCATCACTACCGCAACGACGCCACCTTCCGCGACTTGTCGCCGGCGACCACACTCGACTACCTGGCGATGCTCCGCCTCGCCGAGTGGCTGGGCTACCGCGCGCGCCGTGCGGACAGCGCCGCCGTCGAGCTGCTCCTGTCGTTCGACGCCGATCTGGACGAAGACCAGACCCTTCCCGTCGGCACCGCGTTCACCGGCACCTACCAGGGCCGCACCGTCACCTTCGAGACGATCGACGACGAGGTCCTGGCGGCGGGGCAATCGGACTTCGCCGTCCAGGTCTGGGAAGGCAGCAGCGCCGGCCCGTCCTCCCTCGGCTTCGCCTCCGGTGCTGCGAACGAGGTCTT
>CALBMW010000245.1 GCA_937896275.1 uncultured Myxococcales bacterium | reverse complement strand
GCTCGTAGTTCATGTGGCCCGACATGATCTTCGAGATGTCCAGGATGTCGTTGATGATGAAGATCAGCTTGTCGGACTCATCGTCGATGATGCCGACGAACTCGCGCAGCACCTCGTCGGGCATCTCGGGATCGTCCAGGATGGTCGCCGCGAAACCCTTGATGCTGGCGAGGGGCGTGCGCAGCTCGTGGCTCACGTTGCTTACGAAGTCGCTCTTGAGCTGATCGAGCGCCTTGAGCTCGACGTTGAGGCGCTCGAGTTCGGTGTTCTGACTGATCAGGCCCTCGATGAGCTTGCTGTTCTCGATGGCGATGCCGGCCTGCCGCGCCACCGCCCGGATGAGCTTGCCGTCCGACGCGGTGAAGTCGCCCGACCGCTTTTCATAGACGGTGACCACCCCCAGGCGCCCCTGGGGAGTCTCGATGGGCACGCTGATGGAGTGGACCGTCGCGGGCGGCGGGCGCCCAAAGGCCGTGCCGTCCTCGAGCTGGAGATGGCCGGCCCGGGCGCGCACGATCTTCAGGCTCTCCTTGAGCACCAGCCGACAGATGTCGTCGCGCCCCAACCCTGTGTTGATCGAGTCACCGAGGCGATACAGCAGGTTGACGTGGCGATACTGGTCGAGCACTTCGGCCGACAGCTGCTCGACCTGCTTGCGCAGCGCACCGATGTCGTCGTCCGCGGTGGCGTCGTCGGTGCTGCTCAAGCGCTTCCCCACAAGTCCGGACCAAGCGCGGCGCCCGGCCGCCGGCCGACGCAAAGGGGGAGCGCCGCGGGAACCCCCTGGATCGTCCGAGGCGTCCCACCGACGGCGTCGGCCGGCGGAGCGGCGCAGCACGGCACTTGGCGATTTCGCACCTGGCGATCTCGCACCTGGCGATCTCGCTCCTGGCGATCTCGTGCCGAGCGAGATATTGCCGCGCGATCGCGCGCCTGGCGATCTCGTGCCGAGCGATCTGCCGCCGAGCGGTCTCGTGGCGCGGATCCCAAGCGCTGACGGTACCCGCGGCCCCCCTCAGGGGTCGACGTGCAGCGGGACCGAGGGCGGCGAGCGCCGCTTGCCATCCGCGTCCCAGGCGACGACGAAGAAACCGTAGGCGTAGCCCGGCTGCAACGTGATGTGGACCCGGGTCTGCCGGGTGCTCAGCTCGAAGCTGCCCGCCTCCTCGAGGCCGTCGGCGTGCCGCGCCCAACGCAGACCGTGCAGGACGTACTGATCGGCGCCCTCCA
Organism: uncultured Myxococcales bacterium; assembly: GCA_937896275.1. Taxonomy (GTDB): domain Bacteria; phylum Myxococcota_A; class Bradymonadia; order UBA7976; family UBA1532; genus JACKDN01. Next base: position 2,521 of record CALBMW010000245.1, on the reverse strand, counting down.
CGGCGTCCCATGCCAGGGTCACGCCCGACGCGTCCAGCGATTCGATGCGCAGATCCGGCTTCGGCAGGAAGCCGGTCTCCCGCCCGCAGACGAGGCAGTCGGTGCCCGCGCGGGGATCGTTGGGCCCCCCACCGGCCGCCGGCGGCAGCTCGCCCACGGCGCACAACAGGCGACAGCCGGAGTCGTCGCCGCAGCGATCGTCGCAGGGGCCGTCCGGCGCGAAGGGGACCTCGAAGCGGTCGCCCGGCTGCGCGGGGCCGCGCCGCTTCAGCTGGATCCGAGCGCCGCGTCGGGGCACGAAGGGTGTGGCCCCGGCGACCTCGACCTTCTCCGGCGGCGCGGCGGCTCCATCCCCGAAGGTCGGGATCTCGGCGCCCACCGGAGCCGAAGGAGGGGGCACGAAGTCAGGGCCCGGGGCCGCCCCGGTGACGTCGGCCTCGGTGCCGCACCCGGCGAGCGCCAGCAGGAGCGTCAGGGCGCACCCCGTCATCTGGGCGCGGCGCGCGGGGGCTCGGCGTGAGACGTCGCGTGTGGTCATGGCCGCTCAGTCCTCACTCGTTCCGGTCTCGGTCGCGCCCGTGTAGACGGCGTACACCCGGGCGTCGGGGTGCTCGGCCGCGCGGGCCTCCATCTCGCGGTAGCGCTCGCGGATGAACACGAACAACTCTTCACGGAAGGCCAGCATGTCGGCCGGCAGCGCCTCGAAGGTGAAGGTGCGCGCCGCCGCCGTGTCGGCCTCGTCGCTGAGGAAGCGCCGCCGCATGGTCTCGGTGATGGCCTCGAAGTGCTCTTGCAGCGCGTCGAGCCGGTGCTCCCACTCGCTGATGCTGCTGAGGTCGTGGTGTCGATGCACCACCGCGAGGCGCCCGCGCGCGTCCTCGCGATCATCGAGGGGCTCGATGCGGCCCTCGCGCAGCAACGCCTGCACCGCGAGCCGCGTGCTGTCGAACTCGTTGCAGTGGGGCAGCCGCTCGGCCAACTGATCCATCGTCATCGGGTGCTGGCGCAGCAGATCCTCGATGCGACGCATGAGGTTGGTCTCGGTCTCCTCGAAGAAACCGCCCTTGTTGAAGCGGGCCGAGAGGGCCTTCACCGTGCGGGTCGACTTGCCGAAGATCAGCGAAATCAGGTTGATCGTCGAGTGTTTGCGCTTGGCCTCGCGCCAGAGCGCGAGCGTCATCATGTCCTTGATGGTGTCGAGCGGGTAGTTGAAGTCCACCGCCATCTTCACCGCGGGATAGAACGACGCATACAGGATGCGAAGCAGGTACTCCGGATACGGAATCCGTTGCGGTGAGGCGTCGGAGAGCTTCGCGTGCATAGGACCTCGCGCGAGGTTGCTGGGCGTCTCGGTGTTCGTCCTGCCGTCGCACAGGGCCGCCGGGTATCCGAGGGCCGCGTCACTATAGCGGCGGCCCGCGACGGATGCACCCATCCTTGACGAGGAGAGCGTCCCGGCCCGCGCGCCGCAAGGGCAATCCGGTGCACCCATGGGCGACCGGCCCGCGAGTTCGCGTTCGCGCCAGGGCGTGGTTAGCATGGGCCAGCCTCGCCGCGGAGCCTTGGAGAGCACGATGACCCGACCCGATCCGCGCAGCATCCAGAGCCCCAGTCCGCGCGGCGCGCAGAGCCCCAGTCCGCGCGGCGCGCAGACCCCGGATCCCTACACTGCCCCGCGTCGACCGATGGTCCGGGCTGGCGCCGGTCGCCGCCCGCAGGCCCCGCCCCGCCGCGGCCGCGCGCTCTTCGCGGCCGACGGGCGCCTCGACGTCGACGCGCTGCATCAGGTGGTCGAGTTGGCGGACGCCATCAGCGAGGGCTTGGCCTACCCCATGCCCGACGGCGGCGAGCAGTTCCTGGGCTCCACCGCGCTGATCCTCGACGTCGAGGCCGCCGGCCTGGCCCCCCTGTGCACCGAGGATCTGGGCCGCCTCGCGCGCGCGCTGACCGAAGACGGGCGCTGCCGCCTGGTGGTGCGGGACCGCATCTACCGCGAGTTGGCGAGGCTGCTGGGCGCGGACACGCCGGAGCGCTTCGACCTCGAGGTCACGCAGCGGGTCGAGGGCGTGCGGGTACGGCTGGTGGGCGACTTCGAGGCCCCCCTTCCTCGGCGCGCGGTGACCGACGGACACGCATGAGCACGCCGGGGGACCATCCCACCGAGGGCTCGCCCAGCCCGGTCGACGGCCTCTACTCGGCCCGCAACGTCGCGCGCCTCGCGGGGGTGCGGGCGTCCCGACTGCGTCGCTGGCATCTGAGCGGCCTGCTCCCGGCCCGCCACCGCGAAGGGGCGGCCCTCTTCTATAGCTTCCCCGATGTGATCGCCGCCCGGGCAGCCGTCGACCTGATGGACCGCGGGGTGACCAGTCGACAGGTGCGCGAGGCGGTCGAGGCGGTGCGGGCCTGGCGACCCGATCTCAGCCAGCCGCTGGCGTCGGTGCGGGTGTTCTCCGATCACGGGCGCCTCGTGGTGAGGCTGGACGATGCCCTGGTCGAGCCGCGATCCGGGCAGATCGTGTTG
>CALBMW010000244.1 GCA_937896275.1 uncultured Myxococcales bacterium | reverse complement strand
CGGGGGTGGGGGAGCAGAGGGGGCAGGCCCTGCAGCACCAGCGCGCCCAGCACAAAGGTCGCGGCGTCCACGAGCAGCGCGGCGGTGGGTCCGACGACGGCGGCCAGCACGCCGCCCAGGGCCACGCCGGCCGTGAACAGCACGGCCCAGGTGAAGGCATCGAGGCGGTTGGCCAGGATCAGATCGTCGGGCTCGACGAGGCGCGGCAGGGCGGCGCGCTCGGCCGGCACGAAGAAGGCGCCCACGATCACCCGCAGCGCCAGCAGGACCTGAACGCCGACGACGCTGCCGGCGACGGCCGCGAGGGCCATGCCGACGGTGAGGGCGGCGCGGACGAGGTGAGCGCCGATCATCACCGCGCGGCGGTCACGGCGATCGGCCAAGGCGCCCGCGAAAGGGGCCAGCAGCGCGTTGGGCAGGAGGTGAAGGATGAGGACCGAGGCCAGCGCCAAGGGACCACCGCCCGCGTGGACCACGAGCACGCTGACCGCGACGTAGCTGAGCCAGTCGCCGAGGCTCGACGTGACCTGGGCCAGCCAGAGGCGGCGAAGGTGGGGGCGGCGCTGCAAGAGGTCGAGGAAGTCGCGCATCACAGGGCTCCGGCGTTGGCTTGGATGCCCGGAGTCTAGGCAGGGCGCGACGTTTTGCAGACCGAGTTGTCCATGTGCGGACAGATGGTCGGTGGCGCCCCGGAGGTCAGATCCCGGTCACGCGGCCGATGAAGCTGACCGTCTCGGCCTCGAGGGTTTCCCGGTCGAGGTCGAGGGGCGCGACGTGGCGCGAGTTGGGCAGCGGCAGCAGCGTCACGTCCCCGCCGCCGAAGAGACCGGGCAGGGCCTTGGTGTTCGCGTTGGGCACGCTGCGATCCTGCTCGCCGTAGATGCCGAGCAGCGGAACGGCCAGACCGCGCAGGCGGGCGCGGATACCGGGGAGCACGGCGATGAGCGAGTTGGCCGCTTTGACAGGCACGTGGTCGTAGGCCTTCTCGTCCACGCCCGGTCGGTTGGCGTCGTTTGCGATGAGCCCGGCGGTCTTCGCGGGGACGACGGGTAGCAGGTAGCCGAGGAGGGGCGCGATCTTCGCGAGCAGACCTTCGCGGTCGAGGATGGCGGCGTTGATGGTGACCAAGCCCGCGACGTCACCGGGGCGGGCGCCGCCGACGTCGAGCACCAGGGTCCCGCCCATGGAGAAGCCCACCAGCACCACCTTGTCGCAGTGCGTCAACAGGCCGTCGAGCGCGGCGTTCACCGCGCCACGCCAATCGGTATAGCGGGCCGGCGCCAGGTCCTTCCAGTGCGTCCCGTGGCCGGGAAGCCGAAGGACCTCGACCGCATAGCCGGCGGCCGCGATGGCCTCGCCCAGGGGTCGGGTCGAGACAGGGTTGCCGGTGAAGCCGTGCACGACCACGGCGCCCACGCGCGCGCGGTCGCCCTCGCCCGGCGAGGCCCAGGGCTCGGCGCCCGGGATGATGGGGTGTTGGTCGTTCATCGAGGCGGCCCCCTTCGTTTCGGCGCGGACTGTATCAGGTGAGGAGACGGGCGCAAGGCCGGCCGCGGCCCCGCCAGCACGGGGGTCGCACGGGGGTCAAGACTCGCTACTTGACATATAGGCCTCGGCGTCCGGCGGTGCGCGAGGGTCAAGTCTCACCACTTGACATCGTGCGCGCGTCGTTGGAACCTCGCGCCATGGCACGAAAACGACGCGAAGACCACCCCGGGGCCTGGCACCACGTCTTTCATCGGGGCGCGCGCCAGGAGCCCATCTTCCTCGACGACGCGCACTGCACGCTGATGCTGGACACGGTGGGGGACACCGTGGACCGCTTCCGGGTCGAGGTGCACGCGTATGCGCTGATGCCGAACCACTACCACGTGCTGATGCGGTGCCCGTTGGGCAACCTGTCGCGCAGCATGCGGCACCTCAACGCGACCTACACTCAGCGGCTCAACCGCGTGCACGGTTGGGACGGGCCGCTGTTCCGGGGGCGCTTCGGCAGCCAACTCATCGGCGACGAGGAGTACCTCGAGCACCTCGTCGCGTACATCCACCTCAACCCCGTGCGGGCGCACCTCGTCAACCGCCCGGACGAACCCTCCTGGACCAGCCATCGCGCCTACTTGGGGCTCGAGGCGGCGCCCACGTGGCTGACGATGGACGAGATGCTCGCGCGCTTCGGCGACGCGGCGGCGCTCGACGACTACGTGCGGGCGCTGCAGACCGGGAGCGAGCCGTGGCCGGAGGCGATGAACACGGCGACCGGCTGGCTGAGGCAAGAGACCGTGGAGGCCCCCCCACGCCGAGCGGCGCCCCGGCCTGCGACCCTTCGCTCGCCGGACGAGGTCGAGCGCGCCGTGTGCCGGTTGAGTGGGGCGCGGCCGGAGACGCTGCGGGACGTGGTCCGGGGGCCTCGGGCCAACCCTCCCCGACGGCTCGCCGTGTGGGCGCTCAGCCGGGCGGCGGGCTTGACCCATTCGGCCATCGGGGCGCGGTTGGGCATGTCGGCGAACCAGGTGGCCAAGGTGCTCGATCGCATGTGCCGACCCGGGGTGGATCCGCAACTCGTCGGTTGGATGGAGCAGTGGCGCCTCGACGATCGGGCAGGCCCCGGCGCCTGACGGGGGATCGTCGCTCAGCGCGATTGCGGACTTCCCCTTGGGCGCGTCGGCGTCGGGCCCGGGAATCTGGGTTGTGGCCGCGGCCGGCTATATGTCAAGTGGCGGGTCTTGACCCCACGATTTCCGGGGGTCGTCGCGGCCCACGGGGTCGAACATACTCACTTGTCACTTAGTCGGTTGGACGGCTCGACCACG
>CALBMW010000243.1 GCA_937896275.1 uncultured Myxococcales bacterium | reverse complement strand
CGGCGGAGACCGAGCCGGCCGCCCCGACGACCGCCGATCCGACCACCGCGTTCCAGCTGCTCGCCATCCTGCAGCGCGAGGGCCGCCTCATCGACTTCCTCAACGAGGACGTGGCCGCCTTCTCCGACGCTGACATCGGGGGCGCGGCGAGGGTGGTGCACGCCGGCTGCAAGCGCGCCCTCGAGGGCGCCTTCACGGTGAAGCCGATCCGTGCGGAGGCCGAGGGCGACCCCGTCGAGCTGGCCCCCGGCTTCGACGCGCGCCGCAACACGGTCACCGGCAACGTCGTCGGTGAGCCGCCCTTTCGCGGCCGCCTGGCGCACCCCGGCTGGCACGTCACCGAGGTGCGCCTGCCCCGTCTCAACCCCGGCCACGACGCCAGCGTCGTCGCCCCCGCCGAGATCGAGATCTGACGGAGGCCCTCTGTGACGGATCCCCGCCGCCCCACCTACGCGATCGGCATCGACCTCGGCACCACCAACTGCGGGCTGTCGGCGGCCTCGCTGAACACCGATCAGGCTCAGCCCGAGCCCGTCGAGATCATGCAGGTCGTGCACCCCGGCGAGGTGCGCGCCGAGGCGCTCCTGCCCTCGTTCATGTACATGCCGGCGCGCGGCGAGCTGCCACCCGAGGCCCTCGATCTGCCCTGGGCCCCCGGCACGCGCGTCGCGATCGGCCGCTTCGCCCGCGAGCGGGGCGCCGCCACGCCGGCCCGCCTGGTCAGCTCGGCCAAGAGCTGGCTCTGCCACGCCGGCGTCGACCGTCGCGCTGACATCCTGCCCTGGGGCGCGCCCGACGACGTGCCGCGGGTGTCGCCGCTCGACGCGTCGGCCAGATACCTGCAGCACCTGCGCGCCGCGTGGGACGCGCTGCACCCCGAGGCGCCCCTCGACCAGCAGGACGTGGTGCTCACCGTGCCCGCGTCGTTCGACGCCGTGGCGCGCGAGCTCACCGTCGAGGCGGCCCTGCAGGCCGGCCTGCCTCACGACCTGCGTCTGCTCGAGGAGCCCCAGGCTGCCCTCTACGCCTGGCTCTCGGACGAGGGCTCCGCGTGGCGCCAGCAGGTCGAGGTGGGCGACGTCATCCTGGTCTGCGACATCGGCGGCGGGACGACCGACTTCTCGCTGATCGCCGTGCGGGAGCAGAGCGGCGCGCTTCAGCTCGAGCGCATCGCCGTCGGCGATCACATCCTGCTCGGCGGCGACAACATGGACCTCGCGCTGGCCTACGCGGTGAAGGCGCGGCTTCAGCGGGACGGCACCGCCCTCGACGACTGGCAGATGCGCGCCCTGACCCACGGATGCCGCGCCGGCAAGGAGGCGCTGCTGACCCAGCCCGAGCGCGAGGCCTGGCCCCTGGTCATCCCCGGTCGGGGCAGCAAGCTCATCGGCGGCACCGTGCGCACCGAGCTTCACCGTGACGAGCTCGAGAGTACGCTGCTCGACGGCTTCTTCCCCCGCGTGGGCGCCGACGCGCGGCCTCAGGTGCCGCGCCGCGTGGGCTTGACGACCTTCGGCCTGCCCTACGCCAGCGACGCCGGCGTCACCCGGCACCTCGCCGCCTTCCTCGGGCGGGCGGGCCTCGAACGCGGCGATGGCCACGCCTTCGTGCACCCCACGGCCATCCTGTTCAACGGCGGGGTGACGCGCTCGCCCGTGTTGCGCCAGCGCATCCGCGACATCCTCGGTGAGTGGCTCGCGGCCGACGGCGCCGCCCCCCCCAATGTGCTCGAGGGCGCCCACCCCGACCTGGCCGTCTGCCACGGCGCCGCCTGCTACGCCCACGCGCGCAGCAAGGGCGGCGTGCGCATCCGCGGCGGCACCGCGCGCGCCTATTACGTCGGCGTCGAGCGCGCCGAGCTCGCCGTGCCGGGCATCCCGCCGGCCCTCGACGCCCTGTGCGTCGCCCCCTTCGGCATGGAGGAGGGCAGCGAGGTCGAGCTGCCCGCGACCTTCGGCCTCTACGTGGGCGAGGCGGCCTCGTTCCGTTTCTTCGGGTCCTCGACGCGCCGTCAAGACGCCGTGGGGGCGGTGGTCGATCCGGCCGAGCTGGACGAGCTGGCGCCCATCGACGCGACGCTCGAGGGCGATCCCGGCGAGGTCGTGCCGGTGCACCTGCACGCGCGGGTGTCCGAGGTCGGCACGCTCGACCTCTCCGCCGTCGAGGAGGGGGCCGGCCGGCGCTGGAAGCTGAGCTTCAACGTGCGCGTCGAGTGACCCCGTGAGCGCCCCCCGCTACGTGGTCGGCGTCGACCTGGGCACGACCCACTGCGCCGTCGCCTTCAGCCCGGTCGATCGCGCCGACGTGCGCCTCGTCGACGTGCCTCAGCTCACCGCCCCCGGCGAGGTGCAGGCCCGGCCGTTGCTCCCCTCCTTCCTCTACCTGCCCGCGCCCGGTGAGCTGGCCGAGGGCGAGCTGGACCTGCCGTGGGGTGCGGCCGAGGTGGTGGTGGGCGAGCTGGCTCGGCGACGCGGCGCGCAGGTGCCCAATCGGCTGGTGTCCTCCGCGAAGAGCTGGATCTGCCACGGCGGCGTGAACCGGCGGGCCCCGATCCTGCCGTGGAGCGCGCCCGACGGTGAGCCCAAGGTCTCGCCCTTCGAGGCCTCGGTGCGTCTCCTCGCGCACCTGCGCCACGCCTGGGACGCGGCGCACCCGGAGGCCCCGCTGGCCGCGCAGGACGTGGTGGTCACCGTCCCCGCGTCCTTCGACGAGGTCGCCCGCGAGCTGACCGTCGACGCCGCGCGCGAGGCCGGGTTGCCCCAGGTCCGCCTGCTCGAGGAGCCCCAGGCCGCTTTCTACGACTTCCTCGGCGCGCACCCCGAGGATCTCGCCGAGCGCCTGCGGGGCGCGCGTTTGGCGCTGGTGGTCGACGTCGGCGGCGGCACGACCGACCTGACCCTCGTGCGGGTGCACCCGCCCCACGAAGACGGCGGCGAGCCGACGCTCGAGCGCATCGCGGTCGGCGGCCACCTCATGCTCGGCGGCGACAACATGGACGCCGCCCTCGCCCACCACGTGCTGCAGACCGTAGGCATGGTCGGCAAGCTCGACCCCACCGAGTGGTCGGCCCTCGTCATGGCCGCGCGGCAGGCAAAGGAGCGCCTGCTCGCCGATGACGCCCCCGAGGCGGTGAGTGTCACGGTTCAGCGCCGCGGCGCGCGCCTCATCGGCGGCAGTCGGACCGTGCCCCTCACGCGTGAGGGGGTCCGCGCCCTGCTGCTCGACGGCTTCGTGCCGCACAGCGGGCCGACCGAGGTCGCGCGCCGGGAGGCACGCGCCGGGTTGACCACGCTCGGCCTGCCCTACACCTCGGATCCGGCGATCCCGAAGCACGTCAACGCCTTCCTCAGGCGGCACGCCGAGGTCGCCCGCGAGGCCGGCGCGCGTCTGTTCGATGGCCTGCCGCGGCCCGATCTGCTGTTGCTCAACGGCGGCGTCTTCAACGCGCCGGCGCTCGTCGATCGCCTCACGGACGTGATCGGGGGCTGGTACGGCGAGGCGGTCCCGCTGCTGCCTCACCCGGCCCTCGACACGGCCGTGGCGCGGGGCGCCGCCCGCTTCGCGCTGGGTCGCCGGGGCCTGGGGCGAGTGATCGGCGGCGGCGCCGCGCGCGCCTACTACATCGGCGTCGCCGGCACCGCCGGCACCGCGGGCCCGCCCCGCGCGCTCTGCCTCGCGCCCAAGGGCATGCAGGACGGCGCGACGGTGCAGGTGACCGATCGCACCTTCCACCTGATGATCGACCAGCCCGTCGCCTTCCCGCTGTATGCCTACGTCGGAGGGCGCCACGATCCTGTCGGCGCCCTGGTCGAGATCGACGGCGAGCTCGACCCCCTGCCCGCCCTCGAGACGGTGCTGCGGCGGCAAGGCGAGGTGCGGGTCGACCCCGCTACGGGCGGCATCCCGGTGCGCTTGCAGGCGACGCTCACCGAGGCGGGGACGCTCGACCTGTCCCTGGTGACCGTCGAGTTGCCGCCGCGACGCTGGCGCCTCGAGCTGGGGCTGACCGCCCGCGTCGCCGAGACCGCCGAGACGCCCGCGGCGCCCGAACCCGAAGCCCCCCCCGAGGCCCTCCCCCGGCGCTTCCCGGACGCCAAGCGCGCCATCGAGCGCACCTTCGGTGGAGGCAAGGCCGGCGCCGATCCCGACGCGGCCAAGGCGCTGCGTGCCGAGCTCGAGGCCATGCTCGGCCCCCGCGGCGAGTGGTCCACCACCCTGTGCCGCGCCCTCGCCGACGCCTTGCTCGCCGTGGTCGCGCACCGCGGCCGCACGTCCGCGCACGAACTCAACTGGTTGCGCGTGCTGAGCTGGACCGCCCGACCGGGCTTCGGCGCCGCCGGCGACCGCGCCCGCGTGGACCGGCTTTGGACCCTGCACGACGGTGGCCTCGCCCACCCCACGGACAAGGGCTGCTGGACCGAGTGGTGGATCCTCTGGCGCCGCGTCGCGGCTGGCCTCGACGGCGCCCGGCAGCGGACGCTGTTCGACGAGGTGCGCCCCTGGCTGGCCGGCGGCAAGCCCCCGCCCGGCCCCCGCGCCCACGGACAGCCCGAGATGCTGCGCCTGCTCGCGGCCCTGGAGCGCGTGCCGTCCGACGCAAAGCAGGCAGCGGCCGGATGGCTGCAGGCCCACTTCAAGCGCGTCAACTCATGGTGGCCGTTGGGCCGCCTGGGCGCGCGCGATCCCTTCCACGGCGAGCCCGCCGACGCGGTGCCGCCGGGCGTAGCCGACACCTGGCTCGAGACGCTGCTGCACCTCGACTGGAAGACCGCGGACGGTGCCGCCTTCGCGGCCGTCCTGATCGCCCGCGCCACCGGTGATCCGGCCCGCGACCTGCCCGCCGAGCGCCGAGAGGCTGTCGTCGCGCGCCTGCGTGAGATCGACGCCCCCACACCGTGGATCGAGATGGTCACGCGTCCGACCGCGCTCAGCGACGGCGACGCGCGGCGCGTCTTCGGCGACTCGCTGCCCGCGGGCCTGCGCCTGGCCTGAGCAGGAGAAGAGACTGGTGACGACGCCCTACCCGAAGCTGCTCGAGCCCCTCGACCTCGGCTTCATGACGCTGCCCAACCGGGTCGTCATGGGATCGATGCACACCGGGCTCGAGGATCTGCCCTGGAACAACCGCAAGCTCGCGGCCTACTTCGCCGAGCGCGCGAAGGGGGGCGTGGGGCTGATGATCACCGGGGGCATCTCGGTGAATCGCCGCGGCTGGCTCGCCCCCGGGGGCGCGACCATGCGCTCGCGGCTGGATGTGTGGCAGCACCGCGCGGTCACCGAGGCGGTCCACGCGCAGGGCGGCCGGATCGTCATGCAGGCGCTCAACGGCGGTCGCTACAGCTACCACCCCTTCAGCGAGTCCGCCTCGGCCGTGAAGTCGCGCATCAACCCGTTCAAGCCCCGGGCGATGAGCCTCCGGCGGGTTGGTCAGGTGGTGGCCGACTACGCGCGCGCCGCCACCCTCGCGCGCGAGGCCGGTTACGACGGCGTCGAGATCATGGGCAGCGAGGGCTACCTGCTCAGCCAGTTCCTCTGCCCACGGGTGAACCACCGGACCGACGCCTACGGTGGCGACATCCGGGGGCGCATGCGCATGTCGGTCGAGGTGGTCGAAGCCATCCGCCGCGCCGTGGGGCGCGACTTCCTGGTCGTGTTCCGCCTCTCGCTGCTCGACCTGGTCGAGGACGGCAACACGCACGATGAGATCGTCGCGACGGCCAAGGCGCTCGAGGCCGCCGGCATCGACGTCCTGAACACGGGGATCGGCTGGCACGAGGCCCGGGTGCCCACCATCGTCACGTCGGTGCCCCGGGCGGCCTTCCGCAGCGTGACCGCGATGGTCAAGCGCCACCTGCGGATCCCGGTGTGCGCCTCGAACCGCATCAACACGCCCGAGGTGGCCGAAGACATCCTCGCCTCGGGCGACGCGGATCTGGTGTCGATGGCTCGACCGCTGCTGGCCGATCCGCACTTCGTCCGCAAGGCGGCCGCGGGCCGGGCGGACGAGATCAACGTTTGCATCGCCTGCAACCAGGCCTGCCTGGATCACACCTTCGCTTACAAGCGGGCCACCTGCCTGGTCAACCCGCAGGCCTGCTACGAGACCGAGCTGATCTATGCGCCGCCCGCCGTGCGCAGGAAAGTCGCGGTCGTCGGCGCGGGGATGGCGGGCCTGTCGGCGGCCACGGTCGCCGCCGGACGCGGCCATGATGTCACGCTCTTCGAGGCCGAAGACGACATCGGCGGGCAGTTCAACATGGCGGCCAACATCCCGGGGAAGGAGGAGTTCGGCGAGACCATCCGCTACTTCCGCCGGCAACTCGACCTGACCGGCGTGACCCTCCGCCTCGGCCACCGCGCCTCGATGAGCGAGCTGGACAGCTCTTTCGATGCCATCGTCTTCGCCACGGGCGTGGTGCCGCGCCAGCCCGCCATCCCGGGGATCGATCACGCCAAGGTCATCCCCTACCCTGATCTGCTCCTGCGTCGACGGCTGGCCGGCCCTCGGGTCGCGGTGATTGGCGCGGGCGGCATCGGCATCGACGCAGCCGAGTTCCTGCTCGCCGATCCATCGCCGCCCTCGGTCGAGGACTGGTGCCGCGCGTGGGGCATCGACCTCGAGGGGCGTACGCCCGGCGGCCTCGTCGAGCCGGCGCACGTCGCGCCGCGGCGCGAGGTCTGGCTGCTCCAGCGAAAGCGCGGGCGGATGGGCAAGGGCCCAGGCAAGACCACGGGCTGGGTCCACCGCGCGGCGCTGCTGCAGCACGGCGTGCACATGCTCGACGGCGTCGAGTATCGCCGCATCGACGACGAGGGGCTGCACATCCGCCGGAACGGCGAGGACAGCGTCCTGCCGGTCGACCACGTCATCATCTGCGCGGGTCAAGTGCCGCGGCGGGACGTCGTCCCCCTCGACGCCAAGGGCAAGCTGACCGATCCGCGATGCCACATCATCGGCGGCGCCGACGTCGCGGCCGAGCTCGACGCCAAGCGCGCGATTCGGCAGGGCGCGGAGCTCGCGGCGCGGCTCTGACTCGACGGCGGCTTCGGCGGGGCGCACACTCGCGGCCCCATGGAGCCCGGAGGATCAGATGAAGCGCAGGCACCCCCTCGGCGACGTCGAGTGCAACCCCGAGACGCTCGCCCTCGGCTTGGGCTATGACCCGAAGCTGTCCGAGGGCTCGGTCAAGCCCCCCGTCTTCCTCACGTCGACCTTTCAGTTCGAGAGCGCCGACGCCGGCCGCCGCTTCTTCGAGCTGGCCTACGGGTTGCGGCAGGCCGATCCCGGCGAGGTGCCGGGGCTGATCTACAGCCGCCTCAACAACCCCAACCTGCAGATCTTCGAGGAGCGCCTGTCCGCGTGGGATCGCACCGAGGCGGGCGCGACCTTCGCATCCGGCATGGCGGCCATCAGCACCACCCTGCTCGCGCTGCTGCGCCCCGGCGACGTGGTGCTGGCGACCTCACCGGTCTACGGCGGCACCCACTACCTGCTCGAGCACATCCTGCCGCGCTTCGGCATCACGACCCGGTGGGTCCCCGCCGGCAGCGACGCCGCCCAGGCCATGCGGGCGGTCGCCGAAGAGGTCGGCCCCGACACGGTGCGCGCGCTCTACATCGAGACGCCCGCCAACCCATCGAACGTGATGACCGACATCGCCGCCATCGCCGGGTTGGCCCGGGATCTGAGCGTCGGCCGCGAGCGACCGGCTCTCACCCTCGTGGACAACACCTTCCTCGGGCCGGTCTTCCAGCGGCCGGCGACGCTCGGCGCCGATCTCATCATCTACTCGGCGACCAAGTTCATCGGCGGCCACAGCGATCTCATCGCGGGCGTGGTCACCGGGTCACGGATCCTGCTGCACCATGTGCTCGAGTCCCGCACCATCATGGGCACCATGTGTAATCCCTTCGTCGGATGGCTGCTGCTGCGTTCGCTCGAGACGCTGTCGGTCCGTATGCGGCGACAGGCCAAGAGCGCCCGCGCCCTGGCGACCTTGCTGGCCGATCACCCCGCCATCGAGCGGGTCGCCTACCCCGGCATGGACCACGACGATCTGGCGCAGCAAGCCATCTACGACCGCCAGTGCAGCGGCGCCGGGTCGCTCGTCTCCTTCGAGGTCAAGGGCGGCCAGCCGGCGGCCTATCGTGTGCTCGATCGCTTCCAGATCATCCGCCTGGCCGTCTCGCTCGGCGGCACCGAGAGCTTGGTCGAGCACCCCATGACCATGACGCACAGCGACATCCCGCCCGACCAGCTCGAGCGCTATGGCGTCCGTCCGGGGCTGATTCGCCTGTCCGTGGGGCTGGAGCACCTGAGCGACCTGAAGCGTGATCTGCGCTACGCGCTCGCCGAGGCGTGACGGCGTCGGGCCACCCGTTCGGGATGCCTCGGTGAGCGGACGCCAGGCAGCAGCCGGCCCGCGCGGAAGGCCCGACGGGGTCCGTGGCCGGGACATCTCCACGCGGAGCAGCAGCGGGGACGTCGCCGTGGTCGCCGTCGGTCCAGTCTGATAAACAAGTCGGCCATGAAGCGAAGAGCGAGCCGGACGGCGGTGATGGTGGCGGGGTATCGGGCGCGGGCGACCGACAGGCCCGATCCGGTGTGTTCGGACCCGTGGGCAGGGTGGCTCGCGGGTGACGAGGGTGTCGCGTTCTGCGAGGCGTTCGACCAGGTGCAGCCGGCGATGGAGCTGTGGATCGCGGTGCGCACGGCCGCCATCGACGCGCGGGTTCGGGCGTTGACCCGTGCGGAGGCCACCGCGCGCCAAGTGGTCCTGCTCGGCGCCGGGCTCGACACCCGGGCCGCGCGCCTCGCCACGCCCGGGGTTCGCTACTTCGAGGTCGACCAGCCCGCGAGCCAGGCGGACCGGCGCGCGAGGCTCGCCGCAGTGCCGACCTACCCGCAGGACGTGGCCGTCGAGGTGGCCTGCGACTTCGAACGGGAGGACTTCCTCGAGCGGCTCGTCGCGGCAGGCTTCGATCCCGCGGCGCCGGCCGTCATCGTATGGGAGGGCGTGAGCTGCTACCTCCACGACGCGACGGTTCGCGCCACCCTCGGGCGGATCGCGTCCGCCTGCAACCCCGAGACGACCGTGCTCTTCGACTACGTCGGCAAGGCGCTCGCGGCGGGGGACGCGCGCGACGCGGGTGACCGCGACACGATCGGGGCGGTCGCGGGGCACGGGGAGCCCATCCGATGGGGCACCCATGACGTGCTCCCCCTGCTCTACGCCGCGGGCTTCCGGCGGGTGCGCGCGAGGACCTTCGACGAGCTCGCGCTCGAATACACCGGCACCTACGACCGGGCGCGGAGGTGGCGCTTCCAGTCCATCGCCGAGGCCAGCGTGTCGGGTCGGCCATCCTGACCGACGACGAGGCGCTCGCGCCGAGGCGCGTGCCGACGCTCGTGTTGTTGCACGGCGCCGGCCACGCAGCGGCCGTGTGGTCGCCGGTGATCGCGCGTCTCCAAGGCATCGCGGCCCTGGCGCCGAGCCTCCCGGGCCGCGGTGGCACACCAGGCCCACCGCTCGCGAGCGTCGAGGCGATGGCGGCCTTCGTCGCGGAGCGGGCCTGCGACCTCGGGCCCATCGTGCTCGTCGGCCACTCGCTGGGCGGCGCGATCGCGCTCGAGGTCTGCCACATCGCAGCGCTCCGGACCCAGCTCGTCGGCTTGGTGCTCGTCGCGACCGGGGCGCGCCTGCGCGTCTCCCCAAGTCGCCTCCGAGCGATCGACGCGGCCGCTGTCGAGGGCGTCCCGTTCGTGCCCGGCCCGGCGGCGTGGGGGGCGGTCGCACACCCCGGCTCGGCCGAAGCCATCGCAGCGATCGAGGCGTCGACGCCCCCGGCAGTCACCCGCGCGGACTGGCGAGCGGCCGACGCCTTCGACCGAATCGGTCGCCTCGAACCGCTCGGAGCCCCCGCCCGTGTGTTCGTCGGGAGCGCCGACGCGCTCACCCCGCCGAAGTACGCCGAGTACCTCGCGAGCACGCTCGCCTGCGAGGCCGAGATCGTGCCTGGCGCGGGCCACATGCTGCCCTTCGAACGGCCCGCCTGGCTGGCCTGGCGCCTCCGCACCCTGGTCCTCGGAGGCGACGCGGCGTCAGGACGTCAGTGAACGACGCTGAACGCTGAGCGGGCTCGAAGTCGGTCATCGCGCGCCGAGGCGGCCCGCGCGAAGGTGCGTGGGAGCGTGCCACTCGACAGCGACGCCGAGTACGTTCCCGAGCGCCGCGGTCCGCGGGCAGCGCGCTGCTCGAGCTCGACGCCTGCGAGGTTCTGGAGGCGGCCGGCCCCAGTCGATGGGCCGCAGTAGCCCGCCGACCGAATCGGGCCCCGAGCGCGTGCAAAATCCTGCGTGGCCCCAGCATGGCCCAAGGCGTGGCCCAAGAACGCAAAAAGCCCGGTCGAACGAACGACCGGGCCTCTGCGCAACCCCTTGGAATCCAAGGCGTTTCGGAATGTAGCGGGGGCAGGATTCGAACCTGCGACCTTCGGGTTATGAGCCACCGGCAAGTTCCTTGCTCAGGACGATTGTCCTTGCAGATTGGGACGTTAGCACCTTCGGCACCCTGCCGGCCACCCCCATTCTCGCGGTGCTTGCGGGCCCAGTGGCCCAAGAGTGGCCCAAGGCCCAGGACCCCCACTCGCGGGTCCGCTACGCGATCCGAACGCGCTCGAAGTCGTCCATCGCGCGCCGCACCAGCTTGAGCAGCGCAGCTAGGCATTGACCCCTCGCCTACCCCGCCGCCAACGCACGCGCCTG
>CALBMW010000242.1 GCA_937896275.1 uncultured Myxococcales bacterium | reverse complement strand
CGGGCGTGGGCGGTGAGCCCGGCGTGGGCGGTGAGCCGGGCGAGGTCATCGGCAGCGACAAGGCCCGTGACCTCGACCCGCAGGTGCCCGACGACGACCTCGCCGCGCTCACGGCCGGCGAGAGCGCCTTCACCGTCGACCTGCACCGCGTGCTCGGCCAGGCCGACGGCAACCTCTTCTACTCGCCCTTCTCCATCCACCAGGCCCTCGCGATGACCTGGGCCGGCGCACGCGGCGAGACCGAGCGGCAGATGGCCGCGGCCCTGCACTTCGACCTCGACCAGGCCCGCCTGCACCCGGCCCAGAACGCCCTCGACCTCGCGCTCGCGAGCCGCGCCGACACCCCCGTCGAGAGCGGTGAGCCCCTCCAACTCACCATCGCCAACGCCGTCTGGGGCCGCACCGGCTATCAGTGGTTGCCCGACTTCCTCGACGTGCTCGCCGTGCAGTACGGCGCCGCTTTGCGGGTGTGGGACTTCATCGGCGACGCCGAAGGCGCCCGTGTCGCCATCAACACCTGGGTCGAGGGTCACACCCATCAGCGCATCGTGGATCTCATCCCCGAGGGCGCGATCGACGCGTCGACGGTCATGGTCCTGGTGAACGCCATCTTCTTCAAAGCCTCGTGGGCCCAGCCCTTCGAGGTCGAGGCGACCGCCGCGGCCGACTTTCACCTGTCGGACGGCAGCACCGTTCAGGTGCCGACCATGCACGGCCCGGGCGTACCCGCGCGCCATGCCGCCGGCCCTGGCTGGACGGCCATCGACCTTCCCTACGCCGGCTACGAGACCTCGATGTTGATCGTCCTGCCCGACGACCTCGCGGCCTTCGAGGGCAGCTTCGACTCCGCCACCCTCGACGGCATCATCGACGTGCTGCAGGGCGTCGAGGCCGACCTGTACCTGCCCAAGTTCACCTTCGAGAGCACCTTCTCGCTCGCGGACGCGATGGAGGCCCTCGGCATGATCGACGCGTTCACCGCCGACGCGGACTTCAGCGGCATGAACGGCACCGGCGGTCTCTACATCCAGGCCATCTTCCACAAGGCCTTCGTGGCCGTGGACGAGGAGGGCACCGAGGCCGCCGCCGCCACCGCGGTACTGGTCGGCGAGACCTCCGTGCCGCTGATCGTCGACGTGCGGGTGGACCGGCCGTTCCTGTTCTTCGTGCGTGACCTCCCGACCGGCGCGATCCTCTTCGCCGGGCGGATGGCCGACCCGCGCTGAGTCACGGCGCCGCCAGCAACCGGTCGAGCGTCAGCAGCGCCTCGCCCACCGTGTAGTAGCGCTCCGCCGGCCCCTCGGCCATGCCCCGCCACCCGGGCAGGCCCGCGGCCACCCACCGACGGACCGACACGTCGTCACCCAGCGCCAGCGCCAGGCGCGCGAAGCAGGCGTGCACCACCAGATCGGCCTCGCGGTCGGACGCCGCCTCGCCTGTGCGCCCGTAGTACCACCGCTTCACGTCGGGCAGCCGGGCGTCCGCGAAGGCCAGGGTCGCCGCCGCCACCTCGGGCGCCGAGCGCGCCACCGTCTCGGCCACGATGCACGCATTATTCAATTGAATCAGGTCATTGGGTGAGAAGCCGCTCAGCTCGACGTCGGGGTAGACCGTCCGCAGATCAGGTTGCAGCAAGGTGTGCACGAGGCCGCTCGGCGACACCGAGGCGCGCACGAGGGCCACCGAGCGGGCCGCGACGTCGGCCAGCGCCGCGTCACCGGTGGCCGCGGCCACCTCGGCCACGAAGTCTGCGTCGTAATCGACCAGGTAGGAGTCGTTGGCGAAGGCGCGCGTGCCCAGGTTGAAGTAGTTGCGCACGTGCCAGATGCCCTGGTCGACGAAGGCGTGGCGGGCGTAGCCGGTGAGGATGACGCTGGCAAGCGCGCGGTCGGCGGGGCGGTCGAAGCGCTCACCGCCCCGCCACAGGGCGCGCGCCACGCGCAGCGCCTCGGTGGTGCCCGACGCGTCGGGCGGCGCGTCCCCCACGCGCCAGGGCACGAAGCCGCGGGTGAAGGGATCGTCCGGGTCGTCGAGGACCAGACGTCGCGCGACGAGGTCGTGCAGGCGCAGGTAGAGGTCGGCGTCGCCCACCCAGGCCGCGTGCTCCATCAGGTGCGCGACGTCGACGGCGTAGACGAAGCCATCGGCGCGTCGCGGCCCACCGGCAGAGACCCACCCGCCCGCCCGAGCTTCGAGGGCTGCCCGCGTCTCGCGCAGTGCGTCGAGGTCGAGGGGCGCCACGCGGCGCGCGAGGAACCAGGCCGTCAACAGGGCCGCGGCGCTCAGCGCGATGACTCCGGCCAGGGCGTGACGCATCATCGCGCGAGCCTCCGCCAGCGGCCCGGGCGCGTCAAGCGGGGGCCGAGCGCGTAAGAGCCTCCCCACAAAGTCGCCGTAAGACCGGTCGAGCGCCGGCGTCGGGTGGCGGCGGGGACGCCCCGTTTGCCTTGGGGGTGGAACGCGGCGCGTCATCCAGGAGACATCGAATGGGTCGATCAACGGGCTGGGCCGCCGCGATGGCGGTCCTCTGGGGCACCCTGCCCGCGCCGGCGGCGGCGTGCGGCGGGCTCTTTTGCGACACCGCGCAGCCGGTGCAGCAAGCGGGCGAGAGCATCCTCTTCGCCGAGGATCAGGGCCGGATGCACATGGTCGTGCGCCTGAGCTACGCGGGGCCACCGGCCGAGTTCGGCTGGCTGCTGCCGGTGCCGGCCGACGTCGAAGCCGAGGTGTCGTCGGAGCTGCTGTTCCAGAACCTGGACCGCGATCTGACGCCGGCCTTCGCGTACACCGTCGAGCTGCAGCAGGGCTGCCCGGCCGAGGAGCAGTATGCCGGTCAGGGCGGCACGCCGGGCGCGGGCGGCTCCGCGGGCGGGGGCGGCGAGCCCGGCTCCGCGGGCGAAGTCGACGTCATCGACCGCTCGCCCCTCGGCCCCTACGATCGCGTACTGCTGCGCGCCCAGAACATCGGCGATCTGCGCGCCTGGCTCGGAGACAACGGCTTCCAGTTCCCCGCGGGCTCCGAGGCGCTGCTCCAGCCCTACCTCGAGATGAACCTCGCCTTCATGGCGCTCAAGCTCCAGGCGGGCAACGACGCGGGCGACGTGGTGCCCCTGCACCTCAGCTTCACGAGCCCGACGCCCGCCATCCCGCTGCGCCCCACCGCGGTCGCGGCGATCCCCGACATGCCCGTGCGCGTGCACCTGCTGGGCGGAGCGCGCGCCGTGCCGATCAACTTCCGCCACGTGGTGCTCGACGAGGCCCGCATCGACTGGCTGAGCGGTGGCTTCCTGTATGACACCCTGGTCGCGCAGGCCGTGGACGAGGCCGGCGGGCAGGCCTTCGCGACCGACTTCGCGGGGCCGTATCGCCTGGACCTGGGGCGGGGACTCACCGAGAACGAACGGGCCCAGGTGGCGGGCTTCCGCACCTACCTGGATCTGGCCGACTCCGCCCTCGCGGCCTTCTTCCTGAGCGGCGATCCCGACGTGCTGCGCGTGCTCCGCTCGGCCATCGAGCCGCCCGACGGCGTCACCGCAGACCAGATCCTCGGGTGTCCCTGGATCGGGTGCGGCGATCTGGACCTGTTCCGCCGGACCACCTTGGACGGCGCCGCCTTCCTGCAGCGCCTCGACGACGAGGTCTTCGGCCCGCGCGCGACCCTCGGGGCCCTCTCGGCGGCGCACCCGTATATGACGCGGCTCAGCACGACGCTCGATGCGGCCGAGATGTCGATGGATCCGGTCTTCGACTTCAACGCGGACCTCGACCCGGTGCCGCGGACGCGCACGGCCACTTGGTTCGTGCCGTGCTCGCCGTATGGCGGCAACGACTACGGCGCCGGCCACCTCGCGCTGTCCGACGGTCGCTTCGTCGCGCTGAGCGATCCCGCGCAGACCACCTTCCCCCTTCGCCAGGGGGGCCAGACCGTCCGCGGTGGCGAGGTGAAGGCGGCGCTGATCATCGAGCAGCACTATGCGGCGGGGCAGCCCGACGCGGTCGCGGATCTGCGGCCGACCGCGCCCGGCGCCCGGGTGCGGCCCGAGTACCCGACCTACGCCGGCCGCGGTGGCGGTGGCGGCAGCGGCGGCAGCCCGGGGTCGGGGGCGCGTGGCCGCCCGTCCGGCGGCTTCACGCCAGGCGTGAACAACGGCGTCGGCGGAACCGACGGTGAGACGACGCTGCCGACCGACCCGGCGGACGGCAGTGACGGCTGCGATTGCGATGCGACCGAGGGCGGCCCGGGGTCCCTCGGGCTGCTCGGCCTGCTCCTGCTGCTCGGTCGGCGCCGCCGGCGTTCACACGCCGCCCGAGCGTGCGCCGACTGAGGGCGCGCGGACGCACCAAGCGACGCCCAGGTCCTCGACCGCGTCTCCTTGACGGCCCCCGCCGCCACCGCCAGGCTGCGCTCGAAAGTCGCCGAGGAGGCCCCGAAGATGCGCGTGGTGCTCTGCAACTGCCCGCCGGACGCGGCGAGCGATCTGGCCCGCGGCCTGATCGAGGATCGCCTGGCCGCTTGCGTGAACGTCGTGCCCGGCGTGCGCAGCCTGTACGTCTGGGAGGGCCGCGTGTGCGACGACGCCGAGTCGACGCTGCTGATCAAGGTGCGCGCCGAGGGTGTCGCGGCGCTGCGCGATGCCATCGTCGCCCGCCACCCCTACACGGTGCCCGAGATCGTGGTGCTCGGCGTCGACGTCGACGCCTGCTTCGGTCCCTACGTCGACTGGGTGCGCGGAGCCTGAGCGGTCGCATGGGCGTGGTCGTCCGTGGCCGGACCCTCGGTCTCGACCGGCCAGCCCGCGGTCGGGGACTGGGACCACCGCCTTGCCACGCGTTCGGAGCGCCACGGTGGCCGGGCGATCGTCCACTCAGCGTTGCGATCGGTGGCCCCGCTCGTCGCAGGCCAACAACCCACCCGACGACCGCACCCGGCGGTGATGCGTGCGGTTGTCACTGGACACTCCAGGCACAGGCGACGCCGCGCGGGTGCCGTGGCAACGCGCCGAAGAGTATCTCGATGAGAGCCGTCCCTGCTCGTGGCCAACTCGCTCAGATCACGCGCCAGCCCGACGGCTCGCGAGCAAACGGACCCCCCGGACGAAGTGGGCGAAGGAGGGCGACCGTTGGTTGTCGACTTCGACCAAGGGTCCAAGCGCCCGCGCACCCGTCACCTTCCCGAAGCCTGGAACAAGCGCCTTCAGCTCGCGGTTCGGCGAAACGAGGGCGCGGTCTGGATTGCGGTACTTGCTCCTGTTCTGCTGTGCGGCGAGTCGGGTCCCAAAGGCTTGGTCCAGCGCGCGCAAATCCGCCAGATACCACGCCTCCAGTTCGTGGCAGACAATCCTGACAAGCGTGTCGGCGCGGCCCGCGTCCGCGCACAGACGCTCCAAATGGCGCTTGATCTCCACGCAGTCGCCGCTGTCCTGGTCCCGGACAACGACGAACCGGGCTTCAGGGTTCTGCCATGCACGCAGCTTCCGTGGAATCGAGCGTTCCAGATCCTGCTTGCCCTCATGCGAGATCAGACGGAAGGGCACTCCTTCCGGCAGAATGCGCGGAAGCAGACCGAGAAGGAAAGCCTTCATCGACGGCTCCTCGAGCATGAACACGAGAGTCACGGGTTCGCTCCGCCCATGAAACCCTGTCTCCACAGCGCGCCCATCTTGTCACCGGCTTCAACCAGCGCGCGCACCTGCCGATCCTCGCCGGCTCTGAGAATCCGCGTGAACCCGCCCTGCTTCTCGAGCCAGTAGACCTCGTCGACCTCTGCCGCGTTGAGCAGGTCAGGTGAGTGGGTGCTCGCCATGACCTGCCCACCGCGCCGGGCATAGTCGCGAAACTCCTCGACCAGCTCAGTGAGCAGGGTGGGGTACAACTGGTTTTCGGGCTCCTCGATGCAGAGGAGTGGATGCGGGGAGGGGTCGTGGAGCAGCACCAGATACGCGAACATCTTGATGGTGCCATCCGACACGAAGCGCGCGATGAATGGATCCTGGAAGGCGCCATCCTGAAAGCGGAGTACCAACCGGCCATCGACCGTCTCGGTCGCCTCGACCTTGGCCACCCCGGGGACCCGCTCCTTCATGCGCTGGAGCAGGGCCTGGAAGACGTCCCGGTGCCTCTCATAGAGGTAGCGCGTCACGAGCGGCAGATTGTCGCCTTCGGGGGACAGGTGCTCAGCGTAGCCAGTCTCCTGGCTCGGCCGCGCTGCGTGTATGTGGAAGTCTGAGAGATGCCACCGCTCGAGCAGTCGACGAAACGCGCTCACGACCTTGAAGCGTTCGAATTGGCCGAGCCCCTTGATCGCGAGGATGTCGGGCGAATCCAGCCGTTGCCGCTCTCGCTGCATTTCCGCATCGGGCTTGCCGTAGTCGACCTCATTGGTGACTGCGCTGCCCTCACCGTCGCTGAAGTCGAGAAAGTGCCAGGGCCGACCATGTTGACCACGGCGGTACTTCAGCACCTCGCTGGCCACCACTGCGCGACCATCGCGCTCGGTGACCTCGAGGTGGTAGGTCACGAGGGGCCCGTCGGCTTCGCGAAACTTGACAGTGAAGCAAATCGGACCCGTCGCGCCGCGGCTCAGCACTTCCTTGAAACCGCCGCGTCGGGTCACAGCGACATGGACGTTGTTCTGGAGGGCGTCGCGCAGGAAACCGAAGACGTCGAAGAGTGTCGACTTGCCCGTGCCGTTGGCGCCCACGAAGAATGCGAGCGCCGGGACGTGGTCGATGTCCACGTCCCGGAACACGCGAAAATTCTGGATCCTGATCCGCTCGATTCTCACGCGTCGTGCTCCTCGGTCGGGGCGGGTCCGCCAATGCGGCGGCATCATCGCGATACGGTGCGTTGTTGTCATCCACCGCGGCGCTCGGAGGGGTTCAGGTTCTTCGCCGCCTTCCGAAGTGGGCAGGCGCGTCGCGCCATCGCGCCTCGCGTCAGCCCCCCTGCCCGCGGGGGCTCCACTCCATGCGTGGGACGAAGCGATCGATCGGATACTGGTCGGGCCAAGGCAGCGCGTGCCCCTGCTCGTAGGCCGCGTGGCGCGTCCACGAAGGATCGAACAGATGCGCTCGGGCGAGCGCGCACAGGTCGGCGCGGCCCGCGGCCAGGATGGCGTTGACGTCGCCGTGGCTGCTGATGCCGCCGACGGTCAGGGTCGCGATGTCGACCTCTTGACGCACCCGCTCGGCGAAGGGCGTCTGGTACAGCCGGCCGTACTCTGGGCGGGCCGCCGGAT
Source organism: uncultured Myxococcales bacterium (assembly GCA_937896275.1). Classification (GTDB taxonomy): domain Bacteria; phylum Myxococcota_A; class Bradymonadia; order UBA7976; family UBA1532; genus JACKDN01. The sequence continues at coordinate 2,880 of CALBMW010000242.1, read as the reverse complement.
CGGTCTGTCCGGTGGACACGTCGATCAGGTCGCAGCCGGCCGACTTCAGGGCCTTCGCCACCGCCACGGCGTCGTCCACGTCGAAGCCGCCCGGCATCCAGTCCGTCGCCGACAGCCGCGCCGACATGGGCTTGTGCGCCGGCCAGACCGCGCGGACCGCGCCGAACACCTCGAGGGGATAGCGCATGCGATTCTCGAGTGTTCCTCCGTAGTCGTCGGAACGTCGGTTGGTGATCGGCGACAGGAACGAGGCCAGCAGATAGCCATGGGCGAGGTGCACTTCGAGCAGGTCGAAGCCGGCGGCGTCGGCGCGGCGCGCGGCGGCCACGAAGTCGTCGCGGACGCGTTCCATGTCGGCGGGATCCATCGGGCGCGGCACCTGCGAGTGCGGCAGGTAGGGCAGGGGTGAAGGCGCGATGAGGGGCCATGCCTGCTCGGGGGGCAAGGGCTGATCGGCCCCCTCCCACATCCGCAGCGTGGCGCCCTTGCGGCCGGCGTGACCAAGCTGGACGCCGATCTTCGCGGGCGTCTGGGTGTGGACGAAGTCGACGATGCGCTTCCAGGCTGCGACGTGTGCGTCGTCATAGAGGCCCGTGCAGCCCAAGGTGATGCGCGCGTCGGCGCTCACGTCGGTCATCTCGGCCATGATCAGGCCAGCTCCGCCCTGCGCGCGCGCGCCCAAGTGCACCAGGTGGAAGTCACCCGGCGTCCCGTCCACCGCCGAATACATGCACATGGGTGAGACGACGACGCGATTGGGCAGCGTCAGGTCGCGCAGCCCGAAGGGCGTCAGCATGGGCGGCGGCGGCGTCGCGTCGGGCGCGACGTCGACGCCCGCCTGCGCGGCGAACCAACGGTCGGTCGCCAGGACGAAGGCCGGATCGCGGGTGCGCAGGTTGTCATGGTTGATGCGAAGCGAGCGGGTCAGCAACGAGGTCACGAAGGTGCGCGGGGGCAGGCGGTCGATCATGCGCTCCACGTCCTCGAACCAGCGCAGGCTCACGGCCGCCGAGCGCTGGGTGGCCGCGACCACGGGGCGCCGCTCCGCGTCGTACCGGGCCAGCGCCGTGGGTACGTCCGGCGCGGCGTCGAGGGCCTGCGCCAGGACGATGGCGTCCTCCATGGCGAGCTTGGTGCCCGAGCCGATCGAGAAGTGCGCGGTGTGGGCCGCGTCGCCGACCAGGACGCGGTGCCCGTGGTACCAGCGGTCGCAGCTCACCGTCGGAAAGCGTCGCCAGACCGCGTGGTTGGTGAGGATCGGGTGGCCCTCTGTGTGGTGGGCGAAGAGTCGGGCGCAGAAGGCCGCCGAGGTCGCCTCGTCCGCGTCGGCCAGGCCCGCCGCGCGCCAGGTGGCGTCGGTGGTCTCGACGATGAAGGTCGAGTGCTCCTGGTCATAGTTGTAGGCGTGCAGGCGCCAGAGGCCGTGGGCGTCGCGCACGAAGTCGAAGGTGAAGGCAGGAAACCGGCGGGTCGTGCCGAGCCAGATGAAGCGGTTCTTGCCCTCGGCGATGCGGGGGCCGAAGTGGGCCGCGTGGCGCTCGCGCAGGGCGCTGTTGAGGCCGTCGGCGAAGACCAGGACGTCGGCCGGGCCCACCTGCTCCTCCGCGGTGATCTCGACCTCGTAGTGCAACACGACGCCGAGGCCGCGGCAGCGGGCCTGGAGGATGTCGAGCAGCGTCTGGCGCGACAGCCCCGCGAAGCCGTGCCCCGTCGACCGATAGCAGTCATCTCCGAGGTGAACGTCGATGTCGTCCCAGTGCGCGAAGCGGGCCTCGATGTCGGCGTAGGTCTCGGGATCGGCGGCGGCGATGTTGCCCAGGGTGGCGTCGCTGAACACCACCCCGAAGCCGAAGGTGCGGTCGGACGGGTTGCGCTCGTAGACGACCACCTCGCGGCGCGGATCGGCCTTCTTGAGCAGAGCCGCCAGGTACAGGCCGCCAGGGCCGCCACCGATGCAGACAACGCGCATTCTCACCCTCCGGGACGCCATCGAGACACGGATCAGAGCAGCTTCAGGACGTCACCCACGCGGTCGAGCCAGTGGGTCGGTCCGGACGGGCGCAGGACGTCGCGCGGAAAGGGGCCCCAGAGGGCGGCCCCGGTGGCCACGCCGGCCGCGTTGCCCGCGTTCACGTCGTGGGGCGAGTCACCCACGAACAGGGCATGGGCGGCCGAGACGCCGAGGGCGCGCAGGGCCGTGTGCACCGGCTCGGGGTGGGGCTTGTGACGCTCCACGTCCTCGGCCGTGATGACCACCTCGAAGTGTGCGCGCAGGCCACAGAGGTCCAGGCCGCGCTCGGCGATCGCCTTGCCCTTGCTGGTGACGATGCCCAATCGGACGCCCGCGCCGCGCAGGTGGTCGAGGACCTCGACGACGCCGGGGAAGGCGCCGACGAGCGCGTCGTGGATGCCGTGGTTGTGCTCGATGTAGGTCTCGGCCAAGCCGCGCACCAGCGCCTCGTCGACGCTGCGGCTCCGCGCCCGGATCGCGTGCTCGCGAAGCTGATCGTGCAGCGTCGTGCCGATGCCGGCGAGCAGCAGGGCGTCGCCGGGATCGTAGTCCAGGTGAAGGGCCAGGGCGTGCCGCAGCGAGGTGATGATCATCGCCGCCGTGTCGAGGAGCGTCCCGTCGAGGTCGAACAACACGGTGCGGTAGCCGGCCATCGGGCGGCACCATAGCCGGGCCGCGGTCGACGCGCCAGCGCCCCCGGACGGCCGAGGCCGCGCGGTGTGTCGGCCGCGGGGCGTGCCCAGCCGGCAGAGGTGCCCCGGCAGAGGTGCCTGGCACATCTTCAGCCGGCAGAGGTGCCAGCCGGCAGAGGTGCCTGGCACATCGTCAGGCCAGGCGGAAGAAGTGCCTGGCACATCTTCAGGCGGCAG
>CALBMW010000241.1 GCA_937896275.1 uncultured Myxococcales bacterium | reverse complement strand
CCAGCCCCGAGCCGATCAGCGACCTCGGCGACACGATGGTGCGATGGACCCAGCCGGTGGGGGCCCTCTTCCTCCGTCTGATCAAGATGGTGATCGTTCCGCTGGTGTTCTCGTCGCTGCTGGTGGGCGTCGCCAGCCTCGGCGACGTGCGCAAGCTGGGCCGCCTCGGCGGTCGAACCCTCGCGATCTACCTGACCACCACGGCGGCCGCGGTGTCGTTGGGCCTCCTGGTGGCCGGCATCGTGCGCCCCGGTGACTTCGTCGCCGACGCCGATCGGGCCAGCCTGCTGTCCCAGTTCGGAGGCGCCGCGATGGGCAAGACGGCGGCCGCGGCGGCGGCGCCCTCGGCGCTCGACAACCTGTTGGCCATCGTGCCGCTCAACCCGCTCGAGTCGCTGTCGAGCGGCAACATGCTCCAGATCATCTTCTTCGCCGTGATCCTGGGCGTGGCGCTGACCATGTTGCCGCCGGGCGACGGCCGCGTCGTGGTGAACTTCTTCGACCGCATCCAGCACGCGATGGTCGTGATTATCCACCTGGTCATGGCGCTCGCCCCTTTCGGCGTGGCGGCGCTGGTGGCCGAGGTAGTGGGGACGAGCGGGCTGTCGGTGCTCAAGGCCTTGCTGGTCTATTGCGTGGCTGTGCTACTGGGGCTGCTGCTGCAGACCTTCCTGGTCTACGGCGGCCTGGTGCGGTGGGGGGCGAAATTGCCGCTGCGCGCGTTCATGCGCGCGATCCGCCCCGCCCAGATGATCGCCTTCTCGACCTCGTCGTCATCGGCCACCCTGCCCATCTCGATCGAGTGCGCCGAGCAGAACCTGGGGATGAGCAACTCGGTGGCCAGCTTCGTGCTGCCGCTGGGCTCGACCGTGAACATGGACGGCACCGCGCTCTACCAGGGCGTCGCGGCGGTCTTCATCGCCCAGGTGTTCCGCATCGACCTGACCTTGGCCGATCAGCTGGCGATCGTGCTGGCCGCGACGATGGCCTCGATCGGCGCCGCGGGGGTACCGGGGGCGGGCATGGTGACGCTCGCGATGGTGTTGACGGCGGCGGGCATTCCGCAGGTGGGGCTCGCGCTGATCCTCGGGATGGATCGCCTGCTCGACATGTTCCGCACGACCGTCAACGTGACGGGCGACCTTGCGGTGGCGAGCGTGATCGCGGTTCGCGAAGGTGAGCGCTTGCGGCCGCTCACGCCCGACGAGGATCGATCGGACCCCGACCGCGGCTTCGAAGGTCGGCTCGACAAGGAGCCCCAGCCCATCCAGCCCGACTGACGAGGTGTTCGGGGACCGCTCCGGCGGCTGATCACCGACGGCGTCCCCCCGGGGGCGCCCTGCACGCCGACTCACGGGCCCCAGTGCTCACAGGCCCCAGTGCACGCCCAGGCTGATCATGGCGCCCGTCACCGTGCGATCGCCATCGTAGGGCACGTAGTCCACCTGATGAGGGTCGAAGCCAGCGTCCAACGGGAGGCGCTCCACGTCCTGCGCGTCCCGGCGCATGAAGAGGCTGCGCGCGGACAGGTCGAAGCGCACCGATCGCAAGCGGTACTGGACACCGACGCCGAGCTGAGCCAGGGGCGTGGCGAAGGCGAGCTCCTCTCCCAACGCGTCGAAGCGGACGCTGTGGGCCGCGACGCCGATGCCGCCGAGCAGGTAGACCTGAGCGCGCCAGTCGGGGAACAAGTACAGCATGGCCGACGCGGTGAAGGGCGCGGTGACCCGCACCACGTCACCGGGAGCCTCGGAGGCCAGTTCGTCGCTCACCAGCACGTCCATTCCACCCTCGATGCCCCAACGACGGCTGATGCGGTACCGCGCGTAGGCGCCCACACCGCCCATGCCCAGGGTTTGGTCGGTCTCGGTGTCGGTGAGGGTAAGGCTGCTCGCGCGCGGGCCGATCTCGAAGCGACCCTCGTCCCAGCCGTACCCGCCGCCGGGGTGATTCGGGCGGGCGAAGGCTGGCGTCGCGAGGAGGAGGGCCAAGGTGAGGGTGGGCAGCGCGGTCCGTCGTGGGTCAAGCATGGTGAGCTCCTGCAAGCGTGTTCACCGCGGCCACTCAGCAAGGCACGCGCCAAGCGCGGATCGGGTTGGCGGGGCAGCTCGACGACCGCGCCGTGAACCCACAGCCACACGACGCCGTGCGCTCGATTCACACCGCGCCGCCCCAGTACCGGACGGGTTGAGCGGTCATCGGCGAGCGGCTAGCATCGCGCCATGCGGCTCCCCAACTTGGCGACCCTCGGCGCCCTGCTCCTGCTCGCGTGCGGCACTACGCCCGCGCGCGACGGACCGGGCGAGATCACCCACAAGCCACCGCCCGACGACCCGTTCCGGCACCGGCCCCAGCCCGACGACGGCATGGAGATCGAGGGCCAGCAGGGCACCCTCGACGACGAGGAGGTCAGCCGGGTCATCGAGGAGCAGATGGCGGGCTTCCGCAACTGCTTCCGGCACACGGCGGGCACCTTCGTTGCCGGCAACGTGCTGCTGCAGTTCGTAGTCGCGCCCACCGGTCGCGTCCAGACGGTGTGGATCGCCGAGTCCGACCTCGGCAGCTGGCCGGTCGAGGACTGCCTGCTGCAGGCTGCGCGCTTCCTCGAGTTCCCGCGCCCTTCGGGCGGCGGACCGGCGCGCTTCGCGTTCCCCTTCTCGTGGAACGAGCGCGCGAGCCGACTCAGCTCGCCCATCGGCGTGGAGTGGGGCTACGAGGCGCTGCGCGGCAAGCGCGTCCTCTTCGACGCGTGCCGCGAGCGCAACCGCTTCAAGGGCGCCTTCCACCTGACGGTCTACATCGGCCGCAAGGGGCAGGTGCTCAGCGCGGGCTTCCACGCCGACCACCCTGCCGGGGACTTCGCCGCCTGCGCCGTCACGGCGCTGAACGACGTCCCCTTCCCCAACCCGGGCGGCCGGATCGTGAAGTACCAGACGCTGATGGAGGACCTGCCGGACGAGCCCTGAGCCGGCCACGGGCAAGCCCTGAGCCGGCCACGGGCGGGCCCGGAGTCGACGCAGGGCTGGTTCAGCCTCTAGCCGGCGCTGCGCATGCTCTTTCGCACGCGGTCGCGCACGTAGCGCGACACCACGCTCACGGCCACGCAGTTGAGCAGGAAGTTGCGCAGGCGAACGCGGTCCGGAGTGCGGAAGTGGTTGTAGAAGACCAACTCGCCCAAGAAGATGACCGACTCGCCCTCCAGATCGACCAAGCCGGGGATGCCGTCCTCCGGATAACCTTCGGGCAGGGCCTCACCGATGCCGGGCAGACAGAACTCGGCGGGGAGCGTCGTACGGTCGGGCTGCATCAGGTTGCCGCGGTGATAGAACCGCAACGAGACCGGATCCTTCCCCGACTTCCTGATGATGGTCTCGACCTTGTCACTGTGGCTGAAGCTGGCATAGAGGTCGGGTTCGATCGGCTGGGATGCGCCCGGCAGCTCCCGATCGACGTAGGTCACGAGCTCGGGCAGCCCGGACGGCTGCTTGTGAATGCGTTGCATGGCCCAGAAGCGGCCGGGGTAGATGTTGAACGGCTCGATCAGCCCCGAGAAGGGCTCGAAGCTGAAAGCGAGCCAGGGCTGCAGGGCCGCCTTGCGCCCTGTCGCCGCGATCGGTCGATAGACCGTTTGGACATCCTGGATTTCTTGCACCAGGGCATGTGCCACGTCGGTGTTCAGCAGCGTTTCCGATGAGACCTCAATGATCTCTCGGACGACCTCGCTGACGTCGCGTAGTTTCATCTCTCCTCCTGTCCGAACCGCCGCCGCGCGGACCGCCCCCACGAGCGCGCGCGAATTAACCACAGATACCTACACAATCCCACGTCGTCAATCTCGCCGCGCCGAGTCCCGTGCTCTGCTACCATGCGGCCCCATGCCAGCCACCGCCGACCACCGGGCCGGGAAGAGTCCCCACGGGAACGTCCGACCCCGCCGCGCTTGTTCCACCAGCGTGGTGGCGTGGGCGCTGACGCTCGGGGGCTGCGTCACCGAATTCCCGCAAGCCGCGCCCTGCGCGGTCGACACGGACTGCGTCGGCAACGAGCGCTGCGTCCCCCAAGCCGACGGCGGGCGGCGCTGCTTTCCTCGCACGCCCCTGCGCGCCGGCGACGCCTTCACCCTGCCGCACGCGCTGCCCGGGAGTCAGGGCGATGGCGGCCGGATCGGCCGCGGCCCACGCGACGCCGCCGCCGATGACCCCCTGCCCGACGCCGCGCCGATGATCGCGGACGCGGGCACCGACGGATCGGCCGCGGACGGTGGCGACCCCAAGCCCTTCGACGCCAGCGCGCCGGCGCCCGACGCCGCGCCGCCGGAGGAACCGTCCAGCCCGGGCGGCTGCCCCACCCGCATCAGCGGTGCGCGGGTCCCCGGGTTCCGGGATGGCCGGCTCTGCCTCGACGTCGACTACTGCGTCTACGACTTCGCGACCGATCCGCCGCTCGCGAGCTGCGACGACCTGTGCGCGGACTTCGGACTGCAGTGCGTCGCCGCGTTCTACACGGCGGGCACCGCGTGCGACCCTTTCTGGCCACTCGACTGCGCGGTCCCGGCCCTGCAGGACCTCATGTGCGCCTGCGGGCACCCCTGAGGCGAGACCGCGACGCGCACGCGCAGGGCCCCGAGGGCGCCCCCAGCAGGACTCGAACCTGCGACCCCAGGATTAGGAATCCTGTGCTCTATCCATCTGAGCTATGGGGGCGAAGGGCCGCCGTCGCCGCTGGGGCGGTCCGGCAGCCGTTCGTATGGGCAGGGCGCGCTAGGCGTACTTGAGCAGGCTGTACACGTGGCGCGGGGCAAAGCGAGCAGCGCCCCCGAGCGCCAGCAGCTCGATCATCACCAGCAGCGCGCAGACCTCGGCACCCTGCCCTTCGCAGAGCCTGGCGCACGCCTCGGCCGTGCCGCCGGTGGCCAGCAAGTCATCGATGATGATGACGCGGTCGCCGGGGCCGACCGCGTCGGCGTGCAGCTCGAGCGCGTCGGTGCCGTACTCGAGGTCGTAGCGGACCTGAACGGTCTTCGCGGGCAGCTTGCCGGGCTTGCGGCACGGCACGAAGGGCAGCCCCAGACGGTTCGCCACCGGCGAGCCCAGGATGAAGCCGCGGGATTCAATGCCAACGACCTTGGTCGCGCCGTGCACCCGGGACAACCCGGAGAGCGCCTCGGTCACGGCCTGGAACGCCGGAGCGTCTGCCAGGACCGGCGAAATATCGCGAAACAAGATACCCGGCTTCGGGAAGTCGGGCACGTCTCGTACCAAATCGCGGAGGTTCACCATGCTCCTCAGCGCGCCGGGAGGTGGATCAGCGGATCGACCGCGTCTTTGCCCACCCGAATCTCAAAATGCAGGTGCGGCCCGGTGCTTCGACCGGTGCTCCCCACCTCGGCGACGCGCGATCCTTGCCCCACTTGGTCGCCAACGTCAACCAGGTTGCGGCGGTTGTGCGCGTAGACCGTCACATAGCCGCCTGCGTGGCGCATGATCACGAGGTTGCCGTAGCCCCGCTGCTTGTCGTCGCTGTAGACCACCTTGCCGTCCGCCGCCGCCAGCACGGCCGTCCCGCGCTGCGCCGCGATGTCGAGCCCCTTGTGCGGGCGGCCACCGCGCCAACCGAAGCCGCTCGACACCACGCCCTTCGCGAGCGGCCAAGCGAAGCGTGGGGGCGCGTTGGGCGCGCCCTCGGGACGTGTGGCCTCGGGCAGGCGACGCAGCGCCTCGTCGACCCCATAGAGAAAGAGCAACTGCCCCACCTCGAGGCGGTCGGGGTCGACGAGGCCGTTGAGCTCGACGATGTCCTCGATCGGCACGCTGTGGGCCGCCGCGATCGCGACCACGGTGTCGCCCGGCTCGACCGCGTACCAGACGCCGATCAGCTCATCGGCGTCGTCGGGCGCGTCGACGCGTTGGCGCGCACCGCAGGCTACGACCAAGCCGCCCACGGCGAGGAGCAGCAACAGACGGCCCGTGGGGCGCACTGGCGAACTCCAAAAAAAAGGCCGTGGAGCTTTGGACTCCACGGCCTTGGGTCGGGGTGAGAGGATTTGAACCTCCGACCACTTGCACCCCATGCAAGTGCGCTACCAGGCTGCGCTACACCCCGAAACGGCGCGAATCCTAAGAGCGACGCCCCCCCGCTGTCAACCCCCGTCAACTCCGACGAACGATTTCCTCCAGCGCGAGGGCATGCTCGGCCATGTGCTCCACGGCGATGGCCAGCGCCGCTTCGGCGCGCCGCGCCTCGCCTCGCCAGAAGAGCGCCTCCTCCCGCGCCGCCGCAACCCGCCTGATCTCGCTCGCGAGGTCCGCGCGCACACCCCGCAGATCGCCCTCGAGGCGCTGTGCTGCTGCCAAGGCGCTGTCGGCGGGCGGCGCGCTGCCGGCGACCGAAGGCCCCGCCAGCACCTGCTCCACCGCGGCGTCGCCGGCCTGGAGCAGGGCACGCGCCCCCGCGATGGTGTAGCGATGGTCCCGCAGCAACAATCGGATGCGCCGCAGCAGATCCAGATCGGCCCGGCTGTAGAGGCGATGACCGCTGCGGTTCTTCTGGGGGCGGACGCGACCGAACTCGCCCTCCCAGAAGCGGAGTACGTGAGGCTTGACGCCCACGAGACGGCTGGCCTCTCCGATGCGAAAGGACAGCCGTTCGGGTATCTGCGGCAGGTCGGCCTTGGCCATGGGGCATGGCCTCAGGCGTTGATGGAGTTCTTCAGCACCTGGCTCGGCTTGAAGGTCAGCACCCGTCGGGGAGCGATCTTGATCTCCTCGCCCGTCTGAGGGTTTCGGCCGGTCCGCTCCTTCTTCTGGCGGACGACGAAGTTCCCGAAGCCGCTGATCTTGATCTTCTCGCCGCGCTCGAGCGTCTCTTTGATGGTCTCGAAGACCATCTCGACGATCTCGGCCGACTCCTTTTTCGAGAACCCCCCGAGGTTCTCGTACACCTTCTCGACGATGTCCGCCTTGGTCATCTCTTCGTTTTCGTCCTCAAGGCGACGCCCCGGCCCCGCCCGCTCAGCGAAGCTCGGCAGCGAACGCGTGCCGCAGATGCTCTACGAGCCGCCCGTGCGCCCCGCTGACCTGCTCGTCGGTCAACGTACGGTCACCCGCGCGGTAGGTGACGCGAAGCCCCAGGCTGCGCTCGTCCGCTCCCATCGAGCCACCCTGATATACGTCGAAGACCCGCACGCTGTCAATGTCATCGAGCGCCAAATCCTTAATGGATGAAAGGACTTGGGCGGCCACCACCGAGACCGGCAGGCGCAGGGCCAAGTCGCGGGTCACCGCCGGGAAGCGCCCGAAATCCTCGAAACGAATCGCGACCGGCGCGCTGCCCACCAACGGGTCGAGATCGAGCTCGGCGACCAGCGTGCGCAGGTCGAGGTCCAGAGCGCGCGCGAGGGCCGGGTGGAGTTCGCCCACGACGCCCACGCAGCGCTCTCCCTGCCAGAGGCTGGCGGTCGCGCCAGGGTGCAACCAGCGGCGCTCGGCGTCCGCGCGGCGCGTCGGCGACGGCCACCCCAGCGCACCCCAGAGGTCGTCGGCGAGCCCGGCCAGATCGAAGAAGTCGGCGGCCCGCGCGCCGGCCGACCAGTGCTCCGTGGCTGGGCCGGCCCAGACGATCCCCAGGCGATCGATCTCGGTGGGTTGCTCGCCGACGCCGCGGGGCAGGAACACTCGGCCCACCTCGAAGAGGCGCACGCCCTCGGCGCCGTGCCGCAGGTTGTGCGCCACGTTGTCGACCAACCGCGGGGCCAACAGCGTGCGCAAGGCTCGCTGGTCCTCGCTGAGGGGGTTGATCAGCTCCAGGGGGGCGGTGTCGTCGAAGCGGTCGAGCAGGGCCCGGCCCAGGAAGCTGTAGTTGAGGGCCTGGTGGAAGCCGCGGCCGTTGAGCAGGTGCCGCGCGGCGCGTAGACGCCGGGCCCGCGCATAGCCGGCGTCCGTGCCAACCCGCGCCGTGACCCGGGGGGCCGCCGTGGGGATGGCGTCGTAGCCCACGAAGCGGGCGACCTCTTCGATCAGATCGGCCTCCTCGGCCACGTCCGCCCGCCAGGACGGCACCTGCACGGACCAGATCGCGTCGTCCGTGACGTCGACGGCGAAGCCCAGGGCCTCGAGCGCGGCGCGCTGCTTCGCCGGCGCCAGGGACACGCCCAGCAGGCGATCGGCGCCGGCCGGTCGGAAGGGCACCAACGAGCGCTCGATGCGCCGAGGCCACACATCGGCCACGCCCAACGCCAGCGTGGGCCGCGTACCGGGCGCCGAGAGTTCGATCATCAGCGCCAGCGCGCGATCCGCGGCCGCCCGCGTCGCGCCGGGGTCGACCGCGCGCTCGAATCGGTGGCTCGACTCGCTGCGCAGGCCGGTACGGCGCGAGGTCGCTCGGACGGTCGTGGGCTCGAACCACGCAGACTCGAGCAGCACGTCCGTCGTGTGGTCCTGGACCTCGCTCTCCAGACCACCCATCACGCCGGCCAACGCGACCGGCCGCTCGGCGTCGCAAATGAGCAGGTCCCGCGCGGTGAGGGTCCGTTCGGTGCCGTCGAGCGTGGTCATGCGCTCGCCCTCGGCGGCCGCGCGCACCACGATGGCCGGGCCGCGCAGGGTGCCGAGATCGAAGGCGTGGAGGGGCTGGCCGTACTCGAACAGCACGAAGTTCGTGACATCGACCAGGTTGTTGATCGGCCGTACGCCCACCGCCAACAGCAAGCGCTGCATCCAGAGGGGGCTCGGCGCCACGCCCAGGCCGCGGACCACACGCCCGATGTACCGCGCACAGTGCTCGGGCGACTCGATGCGCACGTCGATCGGCGCCTCGGCCACCGGCGTGGGGAGCTTCGCCTCGGGGTATCGGACCGGGACGCCGGCCAGGGCCGCCAGCTCGCGGGCGACGCCCAGGTGGCTGAGGCAGTCGCCTCGGTTGGCCGTGATGCCCAGATCGAGCACCACGTCCTCGATCGGGAGGGCAAGCTCGAGCGGCGTCCCGGCGATCAACTCGTCGGACAGCTCGATGATGCCAAGGGAGACGCCGGCCAGCCCCAACTCGGCCTCGCTGCACAGCATGCCAAGGCTGGTCTCACCCCGGATCTTCGCCTTCTTGATCACCAGGCCGCCGGGCAGCGTGGCACCCAGGCCGGCGTAGGCGACGGTGAGGCCCTCGCGGCAGTTGGGCGCGCCGCACACCACCTCGAGCTCTTCGTCCCCCGTGTCCACCCGCGCCAGGCGCAGGCGATCAGCGCCGGGGTGGGGCCGGACCGCGCGCACCTTGCCCACGCGGACGCCCGTGAAGAGGGCCTCGATGCGGGTCACGTCGTCGACCTCGAGGCCTGCCAGGGTCAGGCGGCGGGCGATCTCGTCGGCGTCCCACTCGACGTCCACGTAACGGCGCAGCCAGTTCAGGCTGATCTTCATCGCGGCCTCCGTGTGCGGGGGGCGAGGTTCAGCGCCGGGGCGCGAACTGGGCCAGGAAGCGCTGGTCGTTCTCGAACAGGTAGCGGATGTCGGTGATCCCGTAGCGGATCATGGCCAATCGGTCCACGCCAAGCCCGAAGGCGAAGCCCTGGACCTGGGTGGGGTCGAAGCCCACGTTGCGCAGCACCTGCGGGTGCACCATGCCCGCGCCCAGCACCTCCATCCAACCGTCGCCGAAGGCAACGTCGACCTCGACGCTCGGCTCGGTGAAGGGGAAGAAGCTGGGCCGGAAGCGGACCGCCTTGTCCTCGCCGAAGAGGCGGCGGAGGAAGTAGCTGAGCAGGCCCTTCAGGTCGGCCATGGTGACGTCGCGATCGACCCACAGGCCTTCGATCTGGTGGAACGTGGGGCTGTGGGTCACGTCGGCGTCGCAGCGGTAGACCTTGCCCGGCGCGATGACCCGCACGGGGGGCTGCATGCCCTCCATGACACGGATCTGCACCGGGCTGGTCTGCGTGCGCAGCAGCAAGTCGCCCTGCAGGTAGAAGGTGTCCTGCATGTCGCGCGCGGGGTGTGAGGCCGGCATGTTGAGCTGATCGAAGTTGTAGTGCTCGGTCTCGACCTCGGGGCCGTCCGCGAGGGCGAAGCCGAGCTCGACGAGCAAATCGATCAACTCGTCGAGCACCGCCTGAATGGGGTGCGTCGCCCC
>CALBMW010000240.1 GCA_937896275.1 uncultured Myxococcales bacterium | reverse complement strand
TGCCGGGACAGGGCGGCGAGCCCGGCGTGGGCGGCGGCGGACCGCCGGGCGATCGCGACGACGACGGTGTCCCCGACGCCGACGACAACTGCCCCGCGCGCGCCAACCACAACCAAGAGGACCGCGACGACGACGGTCACGGCGACGTCTGCGACAACTGCCCCGAGGACGCCAACGCGGGCCAGGCCGACCGCGACGGCGACGGCCGCGGTGACGTCTGTGACGACGAGCCTCCCCCCGATCCCGAGGATCCGGACGGCGACGGGCTGCGCGGCGACGCCGACAACTGCCCCGACGTGGCCAACCCCGAGCAGGCCGACGCCGACGACGACGGCATCGGCAGCGCCTGCGACAACTGCCCCGACACCCCCAACTTCAGCCAGGCCGACGGCGACCGCGGCGGCGTGGGCGACGCCTGCGAGGACGCCGATCGCGACGACGACGGGCGGCCTGACGGCGAGGACAACTGCCCGAGCCGCGCCAACCCGGATCAGGCCGACGCCGACGAGGACGGGGTCGGCAACCTGTGCGACAACTGCCCCGGCGATCCCAACCGCGACCAGGCCGACGCCGATCACGACGGCGTGGGCGACGCCTGCGAGGCCATCGGCCCTCCGCCGGCGAGCAACGCGCTGCACATCGAGCTGACCTGGGAGGGCGCCAACACCGACGTCGACTTGCACCTCGTGCACCCGCAGGGCGCCTGGTACGACCCCGTCTACGACCTGCACTGGCAGAACACCATGCCGGTCTGGGGGCTGCCCGGCCTCACCGTTGACGCGACCACGCCGCCCGGGCCCGAGATCATCCAGATCGATCGGCCCAACCCCGGCAGCTACCTGGTGGGCGCGTTCTTCTACAACGACGGCGGCCAACCGGCCAACGACGCCCGCGTCCGCGTCACCATCCGCTGCGGCGAGGCCGAGCGCTCCTTCGGCGCACGCACCCCGACCGACATCCACGCCAACGGTGCCACCGGATCGATCTGGGAGATCGCCCGCGTCGACGCGGTCACCTGCACGTTCACGCCCATCGACCGCGTGGTCACCGGCACGTGCAGGGTCGGCGCCGTCTGCAGCTGCGTGGGTTGCAGCCGCGGCGTCTGCTATCAGAGCGCCTGCGGCAACGCCTGCGACCGCACGACCGGCGCCTGCGAGGATCACTGCGCGGACGTCCGTTGCCCCGACGGCCAGGTCTGCGATCCGCAGGACGGCGATTGCCTGCCGGGCGGCCGCGGGCTGTGCGAACCATGCGATATCACTGCACAATGTGAGGACGACGGCGCCGTCTGCATCCTGATCGACAACCGCGAGTCGCTGTGCGCGACGCGGTGCGGCGCCGGCTGCCCCGAAGGCTACGAGTGCAGCGTGATCCAGGGCGCGGACGGCAGCTACTGCACGCCGGTCATCCGCACCTGCACCGACCGCTGCGTGGGCGTCCGCTGCGCCGCCGACGAGGAGTGCAACCCGATCACGGGCGAGTGCCGCGGGGACTGCCAGACCAACCGCGACTGTCCGGCCAGCCAGTTCTGCCATCGCACCACGCACGCGTGCACGCCCTCCGGCACCGGTCAGGGCGGGACCGGCACCAACTGCATGTCCGACGCGCAGTGCGCGCCGGGCAACGTGTGCACGAGCCTCTTCATCGTCTCCTTCTGCGCCCACGTCTGCGACGTCGACGCAGACTGCGCCAACGGCAGCCAGTGCACGGCGGACCTGCTCGATCCGGGGCGCCTGTCCTGCTTCAGCCTGCCGGGTGTGCCGCCCCCTCCATGAGCGCGCACGCCGGCATCCCGCTCGTCTCCGCGCCGCCCGCCCCCAGCAAGGCGGTCATGTCGCTCGTGGAGCGCGCCGTGCGTGACTTCGCCCTCATCGAGCCGGGCGATCGGGTCGCGGTCGCCATCTCGGGCGGCAAGGACTCGCTGCTGCTCGCGATGGCGCTGCGCGCGCTGGCTCGGCGGGGCGATCTGCCCTTCACGTGGCACGCGATCCACCTCGACCAGCACCAGCCCGGCTTCGCGCGGGAGCAGTTCGATCGGATCACGGCCGCGCTTGAGATCGAGGTCGAGGTCATCGCGGAGGACACGTGGTCGATCGTCGAGCCTCAACTGGCCCCGGGGCAGATCCCGTGCGCGCTGTGCGGCCGGCTGAGGCGGGGCATCCTCAACCGCTGGTGCGCCGAGCGAGGCTTCAACAAGCTGGCCCTGGGCCACCACCTCGACGACGCCGTCGAGACCTTCTTCCTGAACCTGCTGTTCCAGCGTCGGCTCGATCCGCTCAAGCCCGCCACGCCGGCCAGCGCCCACCCCGTCACCGCCATTCGCCCGCTCATCCTGGTCGAGGAGCGCCGCATCAAGGCCTGGGTCGCCGAGCACGGCCTGCAGCCCGTGCCCTGCCCGGTGTGCGACGGCTTCCCCGAGTCGCGCCGGCGGGATCTCAAGCAGCTGTTCGACGGCTTCGGCGCGATGCAGCCCGATCTGCACGCCTCGGTGCGCGAGGCCCTCTACGGCGGACCCGCCCCCCTGCCGGTGCTGACATGAGCGCGGTCGACCTGCGCGAGTGCCTCGGCCGGGAGGTGCAGCACAGCGAGTGGAGGTGGCTCCGCCCCCACCACGCGGCCGGCCGGCTCGTGTTCGCGCGCGGCCTCGACCTCATCGAGGTGGGCGTGGCGGTGGCCGAAGATGACTCGGCCCGCGTCGGCGCCTGGCTGGCCGACGGTGCCCTGGTGCAATCGACCGACGTTGATCTGACAACCTGGGGCGACGAGCGACGCCTCGTCTTCCTCATCGTGCAGCCCTTCGTGATCGCCCTGCACCCCGACTCCGAGCTGCCTTTGGGCGAGGCCTGAGCGGTCGCGCGACCCCATCTGCGCTCAGGTTGCCTGTTTTCTTCGCCGTTCGGCGCGCGACGTGGTTTCTTCGTCGCAACGTGACCCCTGATGGAGGCCCCACCATGACGTCCAGCACTCGCCACGCCCGCGCGGCGACCGTCTTCGCGATCGCGCTGCTGGCCACCCCGGCCGCGGCGCAGATTCGCGCGCACAGCACCGAGATCAGCGCCGGCGCCGGCTACCAGCTCTTCGGAGAGCAGGAGAACCTGGACCACGCGCCCTACTTCGTCCTGCGCCTGAGCCACCATTACAACGCGCACCTCGGCGCCGAGCTGGGCCTGGGCTACACCCCCTCGCAGCTCTTCGACGCGGTGGGGGGCGAGAAGAGCTCGGTGCACGTCATCGACACCGACTTGAACGTCATCTACGAGTTGCTCGACGCCCGGTTCACGCCCTTCGGCGTGGCCGGCATGGGGCTGCGCATCCACAGCGACAACGATCTGCCGAGCGACTTCCAGACCGACCTCGACTGGGCCTTCTTCTACGGCGTGGGCGTGCGCTATGCGCTCACCGAGTTGGTCGGCCTGCGCTTCGACGTGCGCCACCACCTGCTGCGCGACGCCCCGCCCTACGAGCGGCAGGGGGACTCGGACATCAGCGGCGTCGAGAACTACTTCAATCACCTGATCTTCGCCCTCTCGGTCACCTTCCAGCTCGGCGGCACGCCCCCCGACGAGGACGGCGACGGCCTGCTCAACGACGTCGACAAGTGCCGCACCGAGCCCGAGGACAAGGACGGCTTCGAGGACAAGGACGGCTGCCCCGATCCCGACAACGACGGCGACGGCATCCTGGACGCGGACGATCAGTGTCCCGGCGAGGCCGAGGACAAGGACGACTTCGAGGACGCCGACGGCTGCCCCGATCCCGACAACGACACCGACGGCATCCCCGACGCCAGCGACAAGTGCCCCAACGAGAAGGAGACCATCAACGGCGTCAGCGACGAGGACGGCTGCCCCGAAGGCGACAAGGACGGCGACGGTGTGGTCGACGGCGCCGACAAGTGCCCCGACGAGGCCGAGGACGCCGACGGCTTCGAGGACACCGACGGTTGCCCCGAGCCCGACAACGACAAGGACGGCTTGCTCGACGCGGTCGACAAGTGCCCGATCGTGGCCGAGACCGCCAACGGCTACCTGGACGACGACGGCTGCCCCGACGAGGTGCCGGCCGAGCTCGCGGAGTTCAGCGGCACGGTCGAGGGCATCGAGTTCGAGACCGGCAAGGCCCAGATCAAGCCCGAGTCTCTCAGTAAGCTGAAGAAGGCGGTGCGCGCCCTCAAGAAGCACAGCGAGATGAAGGTCGAGATCGGTGGGCACACCGACAACGTGGGCAGCGAGGAGGACAACACCACGCTCTCCCGCAAGCGCGCCGAGGCCGTGGCCCGCTACTTCAGCGACCTGGGCATCGCCGCCGACCGGCTCACCGCCGTGGGCTACGGCCCGACCAAGCCGGTCGCGGGCAACGACACGCCCGAGGGCCGCGCGAAGAACCGCCGCGTGGAGTTCCGCCTGCACCCGTGACCGCGCGTCGACGGGGCGCGAACGCAGGTTCGCGTTGACGCGCCCCGCGGCAGCAACTATGGCTTGCCCCGGCCAATCTCGGTCCCGGAGGCATCCCATGAAGCCCGTCCTCTTCGCTCTGCTCGCGTCCTTCCTTGCCCTGCCTGCCTTCGCCGGCGACCCCGCGCCGGCCGGTGGCATGCCCGACATGACCAAGATGGGCCCCTGGTCCCGCCCGGTCACCGACCCCGACACCAAGGGCGTCGATGCCTACTTCGCGGCGATGGAGGCCGCGATGGACAAGGGCGACCTCGAGGCCGCGGCCAACCTGGTGGATTTTCCGGTGCTGATGGTGACCGATGACGCCCACGGCAAGGCGCTGCACGCCGAGGTCGACCGCGCTCACTGGACGCAGATGATGGCGCCCTTCGCCAACATGTCGCCCGAGGGCAAGAAGCACATGACGATGACGGCCAAGAACCGGCCTGAGTTCCTCTCGAACGACCTGGCGTTCGTCATCTCGGACATCACGGTCACGATGGCTGGCAAGCAGCACAGCAACAAGTCGGTCACGATGCTCACGCGCGTCGGGGGCGCGTGGAAGGCCAAGATGATGGCCGAGGCGGGCTGGGGTGACATGGATCCGAACGCCGCCCCCCCCGCGAAGTAGCCGCCCGCTCGGCTACGCGCCGAAGCGTCGCGCGGACACATAGGGCGGCTGCTCGCCATGCATCAGCAGCCGCGCCAGCAGCTGACCCGCCTTGAAGCCCCAGCCGATGCCATGCCCCGTGTACCCGCCCAGCAGGTACACGTCGGAGCGCCCAGGCAGGGCGCCGATGATCGGCAGGCTGTCGGCGCTGAAGCCCATCGTGCCCGACCAGCGATATTCGATGGGCACGTCGGCCAACGCGGGGAAGTGCCGGCGCAGGAAGGTCTCGAGCGCCGCCTGGACCTCGGGGTTCACGACGTCGGCCGTGCCCACCTCGGTCTCCTTCGCCAGCTGCCGGAAGCCGCCGATCAGCACGCGCCCGTCGGCCAGTTGCCGGAAGTAGTCCAGGACGAAGTTGGCATAGCACGGCGCCGACATGAAGGGCGCCACGGGCGCGGTCACCATGATCTGCCCGCGCGTCGGGTAGATCTTGTCCGCGAACCAGGGGTGCAGATCGGCCGAGTAGCCGTTGGTGGCCAACACCATCACCGACGCGCGGAACACGCGGCGCTGGGTGACGACCTCGACGCCGTCGCCGATCGCGCGGAAGGTGCGCACCTCGTGATGGGGAAAGAAACGCGCCCCCGAACGCTCGAGGATGCCGCGCACCATGCGGACGGGGTGCACCTCACCGTCGTCGAGGTAGAGCACGCCGCCCGGAAAGTGATGCGCGCCCAGGTGCTCGCGGACGTGGGCCTCGTCGACCACCTCCACCCGCATGCCATAGCCGTCGAGCTGCCGCGC
>CALBMW010000239.1 GCA_937896275.1 uncultured Myxococcales bacterium | reverse complement strand
GGTCGACCTCGTGCTGGACCTGCCCGCGGCGCTCGGTCGACGCGTGGTGGGGCAACCCGAGGCGCTCGACGCGCTGGCGCGCCGGCTGCGGACGGCCCGCGCCGGGCTCGACGCGCCCGACAAGCCGACCGGCGTGTTCCTGCTCGTGGGGCCGAGCGGCGTCGGCAAGACCGAGACCGCGCTGGCGCTCGCGGACGCCCTCTTCGGGGGCGAGGACAAGGCGATCGTCGTGAACCTGTCCGAGTACCAGGAGGCGCACTCGGTGTCCCTCCTGCGCGGCGCGCCGCCCGGCTACGTGGGCTACGGGCGCGGGGGCGTGCTCACCGAGGCGGTGCGTCGGCGGCCCTTCTCGGTGGTGCTGCTCGACGAGATCGAGAAGGCTCACCCCGACGTGCGCCAGCTCTTCTTTCAGGTATTCGACAAAGGCACGCTCGAGGACGGCGAGGGGGTGAAGGTCGACTTTCGGCACACGGTGGTGGTGGCGACGTCCAACGCCGGGGCCGAGCAGGTGCTCGAGGCGGGGGGGGACGCGGCCGCGCTGGGGGCTTCGCTTCGACCCGCGCTGGCCGAGGTCTTCGGATCGGCCTTCCTGGGGCGGGTGGCGGTGGTGCCCTTCTGGCCGCTGGGCGCGGCCGAGCTGGCAGAGGTCGCGCGGCTGAAGCTCGACGCGGTGGCGCGGCGCTTCGCGGCACAGCACGGGGCCGCGCTGAGCTTCGACGAGTCGGTGGTGCGGGCGCTCGCGGCGCGCTGCCTCGATCCGCGGGTGGGGGCGCGCGGCGTTGACGCGATCCTGACGCACGCGCTGCTGCCGGGGCTGTCGGCGGCCGTCCTGGAGCGCGTGGCGGTGGGTCGCGCGATCGAAGACATCGAGGTCGCGGACGACGGGGAAGGGGGGTTCGTGTTTCGGCGGCCGGGCGAGGTGCCGCCTCCGTCGACGGACTCCATGCCGGCGGCCTCCGCGCCCGTCGAGTGGGCCCCCGCGGATGATGCCGATCCCGCGCCGGCGCAGCCATCGATCGAAGGCGCGCCGGGGGCGTCGCTCGATCCCGCTCCCGTCGAGCGCGCCCCCGAGGTGCTCGCCGAACCCGCGCGGGCGCCCGTCGCGCCGGTCGAGGCGCCCGCCCCCACGCAGGAGGCGCCGCTGACGCCCGCCACGGGCAGCCCGGTCGTCGCGCCGACGCGCGGCGTGGTCAAGCGCGCGGTCGACGCGATCATCGCGACCTTCGGCACAGGCTCTCGTTATGAATGATGTTTTTGGACGGGGACTTGCCCGCCCGCGAGCGCCGGGGAATGATGACCCCCGGGAGGGGCCGCTTCGGCATCCTGCGCACATCTGCCTACCTTTTGTTGGTCAGACGTCGCGGGGCTGCTAGGCTGGAACGGTCCTCGTATCAGTCCATAGGTCACGCGTCTATGCCGAAGCAGCTCGAGTGCGCGCAATGCGGTCGCCAGTACCGACTCCCCACCGATACGCTGGGTGGCCGGCACGTGCGCGTCGCGTGCAGTCGCTGTGGTGGCTGGATCGACGTCCCGGGCGGCGACGTGCCTCCCGATGAGCCCGTCGACGAGCGCGCCTTCTTCGTCAACCTCGATGGGCGCGTCTTCGGCCCCCTGAGCGAGGGCGGCGTCCAGGCCCTGATCGAGCTGGGTCGGGTTCGACCGGACACGCTGGTGTGGCGCGGCGGCACCGATCAGTGGCGGCCCGCCGGTAAGGGCCGCCGCACCTGGTGGTTGGACGCCTTTGACGTGGGACCCATCATCGATGGCTTCGCCGCCATGCTGGGCGACTGGCCGGGCCATGGGGCGTCATTGTCGGGGCTGGAGGCCCTCGTGCGCGCCGGCCGCTTGGCCGATCGGGCGGCCGCGGTGCTCGAGCCCGCCCTCCGCGCGCTGGGCGCGTGGCCTCGCCTGGTCGCGCTCTGGGAGGCGCTCCTGCCGGTCACCGACGACGCGGCGGGGCGCGTCGCCTTGTTGCTGCGCATGGGTGAGGCCCAGCACGAGCACCTGGCTGATCCGGCCAGCGCCTTCGACAGCTTCGTCGAGGCCTTCCGCGCCGATCCCTGCTCCGCCACGGCCCTCGAGGCCGCCGAACGCGTCGCGCCCGCGGCGGGCGCCTGGGATCGGCTGGCGCACGTCATTTCGACGCGCATGCGCGACGTCTCCGATCCGCTCGTGGTTCGGCGCCTGCGGCTGCGCCTGGCGGGTATCCGCGCGGACGGGCTGGGCGAGGTGGACGCGGCCCGGGCGTCCGTCGAGGCGGTGCTCTCGGCCGAGCCGGCCGACGCCGAGGCTCACGCCCTTCGCTGTCGGCTGAGCCGCGCGGCCGGCGATCCGGCACGGTTGGCCGATGACCTGAAGGCCTTCGCGTCGATCGTGACCGGCCCGCCCCGCGTCGCCACGTTGAGCGAGCTGGGGGCGTTGCGGGCGGCCACGCTGGGGGACGCCGCGGGCGCCGCCGAGGCCTTCGAGCAGGCCATCGACGAGGGTCCGGCGCCGGTCGCCCTGAGCGGGCTTCTGGCGCTCTTTCACCAGGGCTTCGAGCCGGTCCGTCTGGCGTCGCGCTTGCTGCCTGCGCTCGCCGCCGACGGCGACTGGTCGCGCCTCGTCCCGTTGCAGGTCGCGCTCCTCGAGCGGTCACCGGCCAGCCCCGAGAGGGCCGCGGCCATGCGCTCGTTGGCGGGGATCTGCCAGCAGCGTCTGGGCGACGGCGAGGCGGCCTTCACGTGGCTGCGCCGCGCCTTCGAGGAGGATCCTGCGCACCTCGAGGGCCGGGCCGAGTTCGTGCGCCGCGCGCGCGCCGTGGGGAAGCACGGGGCGCTGACCGACGCGTGGTGCGCCGTGCTGGCCGGGCCGTCGGGCGAATCCCTCGTGGACGCGGCCGTGCGCGCCGCACAGGGCCTGCCGCCCGCGATGCAGGAGCGCCTGCTGCGCGCCGCGAACACGACGGTCGAGAGTGGCCACCCGGGCGCGCTCGCGGCCCTCGACGCGCTCCTGGCGGCCGAGGGGCGCTGGCTCGAGCTCGCGGGCGTCATCGAGCAGCGTGTGGCGGTGGCCGACACCTTGCGTGCCCTCGAGGGGGCCGCGGGTGAGGCCGACGGCGCGACCGGCCTGCTGCGTCGCTTGGCGCGGCTTTGGACCGACGCCTTGGACGCCGACGTCGAGGCGCAGCCGGTCTGGCGGGCGCTGCTGCGCAATCAGCCCGGTGATCTCGAGGCGCTGCTCGCGCTGCATCGGCACAGCGAGGCGGAGGGCACGCCGGCCACGCGCCTCCTTGCCATCGACGCCCTCCTCGCGGCGCTGCCCGCCCACGACGGGTCGGCGCCCGGCCTGCGGCGCACGCGCGCGCACTGCCTGACGATGTCGGGCGATCTGGCCGGGGCGGTGCAGGCCTGGCGCGGCGTGCTGGCCGAGGCCCCCGACGACGCCGAGGCGATGGGAAACCTGGAGAACCTGGCCCAGCAGGCCGAGGACTGGCCGGCCCTGGCCGAGGTGCTCGAGCGGCGGCTCGCGGGCAGCGAGGCGACCGCCGATCTTGCCTTTCGCGCCGGGCGCTTGTCCGAGGAGCGGCTGGGTGACGCCACCGCGGCGCAGCGCTGTTTCGCACGCTGCCTGACGCTGGCACCGGACCACGACGAGGCTGCGCGGCGGCTGATCCGGCTGCTCGAGGCGGACGACGCGTGGGGGCCGCTGGCGGCGCTGCTGGTCGACCGTCGCGCCCGTGAGGCCGATGGCGCGACGCGACGGTCCCTTCTGCGCCGCGCGGCCGATCTGTACGACGTGCGGCTGGGTCGGCCGGGGCAGGCGCTGCGGCTGCGGTGCGGCGATCTCGAGACGCCGGCCGACGCCCGGTCTCAGCGTGACGAGCTCGTGGCGCTGGCCGAACGGGTGGATGGCTGGGGGGTGCTGGCCGAGCGCTGGGCGGCCCTGCTCGCCGCCTCGCCGACGGGGCCGGACGCCGTCGAGATGCGCGTCGAGCTCGCCGCGTGGTCGTGGCGGCGTCTGGGGCGGCCCTCGGAGGCCGAGGTGCAGATCGAGGCGGCCCTCGCCGCGTCGCCGGGGCACGACGGCGCGTGGGCGATGCGCGCCGATCTGCAGCGGCTGCGGGCCGACTGGGGCGGGCTGGCGGAGTCCCTCGGGCACAGGCTCGAGACCGACCCGGAGCGCGCCGTGGCGCTGCGCTTGGAGTTGGCCGAGCTGTGTGAGGGGCCGCTGGGCGATCCCGGCTCGGCGGTCGAGCACCTCGAGGCGGCGCTGGCGCTGGATCCGGCGGCGCCCGGTGCGCTGGACGGGCTGGCGCGCATCCACGAGGACGCGGCCGCGTGGGCCGCGCTGGACGGGGTGCTGGCCCGCAGGGTCGAAGGCGCGAGCCCGGGGCCGCGGCGCCTCGAGGCGAAGCTGACGCGGGCACGCCATGCGTTGGATCGGCTCGGCGATCCGGCCGCGGCGGTCGAGCACTACACCGCGGCGCGCGCGGACGGCACGCTGCCGGCGACCGCGATCGAGGCGCTGGCGGCCGCGTTGGCGCGAGCCGAGGACTGGCGGGGCCTGGTGGCTTTGCTCGACGAGAGCGCCACGGTCGAGGGCGATGCCGCGCGGCGCGTCGATCTTCACCGGCGCGCCGGGCGCCTCGCGCAGTCGCGCGTCGACGATCCCAAGGTGGCCATCGCGCAGTGGAAGGCCGTCCTTCGTCTCTCCGCCGGGGACCGCGAGGCCCAAGACGCCCTCGTCGTGCTTCACGCCCAGGCCGGTGAGGCGGCGGCGCTGGTGCACGTGTGCGAGGCCCTGCTCTCGCGGACGGACACCGACGACGCGGAGCGCGCCGGTTGGCTTCGCGCCGCCGCGCGTGCCTGTGAGGGACCGTTGGAGCTGCCGGGGCGAGCCCTGCCGATGTGGGCGCGGCTGGCCGATCTCTGCCCCCAGGACGACGAGGCGCTCGAGCGCGTGGTGGCGCTCCAGGCGAAGGCGGCCGATTGGGGTGGGTTGGCGGTGTCCCTCGCCCGGCGCGCGGAGCAGGCCGAGGATCGCGAGACCCGCACGGCGGTGCTCGCACAGCTCGCCACGCTGCAGGACGAGATGCTGGGCGACCGCGACGCGGCGCGCGCAACCTGGACGGCGGTGCGCGCGAACGATCCGGGGAACGCGACCGCCTTTCGACGCCTGCGCGCGCTCCACGCGGCGGCCGAGGCTTGGCCGGCCCTCGTCGTGTTGCTCGACGAAGCCGCCGCGCAGGGCGAGTCCGCCGTGGCGCGCGCCGAACACCTCATCGAGGCGGCCGAGGTCGTCGAGTTGGCCCTGGACGACGAGGCTGGGGCGCTGACGCGCTGGCTGGCAGCCTTCGAGGCGACCGGGGACGACGCTCGCTGCGGGGACGCGCTCTTGCGCCTGGGTCAGCGGTGTCAGCGTTTGCCTGAGGTGGCGGCGGCCTTCGAGGCGGCGCCAGAGACCGTCTCGCTGCACCTGCGGCTGGCAGACCTCTTCGCGCATCATCTGAGCGATCCGGCGCGCGCCGAGGCGCAGTTGATGTTGGCCCTCGAGGCCGCGCCGACGGACGGGGCGACGCTGAGCCGGCTCGAGAGCCTGCTGGTCGCGCGTTCGGACTGGCCCGCGGTGATCGACGTGCGGGCACGCAAGGTCGAGGCGGCCGCCGATGACGAGGCGCGGCGCGTGGCGCTGCTCGAGCTGTCGGCCGCGTACCGGCAGTTGCCCGACGGCGGACCCGGTGAGCTCGATGTCCTGCGGCGGCTGGTCGACGCCGATCCCGATGACGTCGGTGGCTGGCGGGGGCTCGACCGCGCGGCGGAGCGGCTGGGTCGCCCGGCCGTGCGGCTCGAGGCGCGCTCGCGGCT
>CALBMW010000238.1 GCA_937896275.1 uncultured Myxococcales bacterium | reverse complement strand
ATGGGAGGACAGGCTCGCCCGGGATGGCATTGCGGCGCGGCGCCCCAGGGTGGCCGACAAGCCGGCCGACCGCACCGGTGGGGCGCGCCGGCCGCCGCCGGTAAAGACCGTCCCCACGGCCCACGACAAGCCCACCACCACGGCCCCCGACAGGCCCACCACCCTGCACGTCCCGGAGTTCTGACCCGTGCGATTCGCGACCCTCGCCCTGGCCGCCGCGCTCTGCACCCCGGCCCCGCCCGCGCGCGCGCAGGGTGCTCCAGACGCGCCGATGGCGCAGGCGCAGCAGCTCGTCAACGAGTCGGCGGGCTACTTCCGTGACGGTGACTTCGAGCGGGCGCTCACCGCGCTGCGCGCCGCCGAGCCGCTGGCCGCCGAGCACGATCAGGCAGCCCTGCCGACGATCCGCTTCAACATCGCCCGCTGCCTGGAGCAGCTCGAGCGTTGGGCTGAGGCGCACGCCGCCTACGAGGCCTACAACCTGCTGCCCGATCAGGAGCATCGCAAGCAGAGGGCCTGGCAGGCCGTGCGCGCCATCGAGAAGCGCATCTACGGCGGGCTGACGGTGACCTGCACGCGCGCCGGCGCGGTGGTGCGCATCGGAGGACGCGAGGACGGCCCGCGACCCTGCCCGGCGCGCTTCGAGAAGCTCGAGCCGGGCCCCGTCACCGTGGTGGTCGACCACCCGCAGGCGCCGAAGGTCGAGCAGAGCGTCACGGTCGTGGCGGGCGAGACCGCCACCCTCGACGTCGCGGTGGAGATCGCGCGCCTGGGGCCGCCGGTGCTGGTGCCCGCGCAGGCGCCGCCCCCGGCACCCGAGTCGTCGAGCGGGCCCTGGCCCTGGGTGACCATGGGCGCGGGCGCGGCGGTGCTCGGGGCGGGGGCGGCCCTCACCTTCCTGGCGATCGACGCGCGGGACGCGGCCGAGGGCATGGTGCCGGGCGACGACCGCGACGTCCGCGTGGACGACTTCGAGCTCGACCGCACGCTGTCCTACGTGGCCTATGGCCTGGGTGGGGCGGCGGTGGCGGCCGGCATCGCGCTGTTCTTCGTGGGGGACGACGGGGCCGAGGCGGCGGTGTCGCCGGCGGGCCCCCTGGGGGTGCGGATCCGATGGTGAGGCGAGGCGTGGCGGTGGCGATGGTCGCGTGGGCGCTGGGCGGCTGCCTCAGCGATCCGGCGCTGCTCGAGTGCGCAGAGTTTCCTTTGAGGACAGAGGGTTGCCCGTCTCCGTGCCGCACCTACTGCGAGGTGGTGGTCGAGGCCTGCGCCTCGCTCTACGGCGAAGGCGAGGCCGCGGGGACGCGCCTGTCGACCTGTGAGGCCGCGTGCCTCGAGCAGCTCTCCGACGAGGGGATGCTGGGCGACCTCACCGGCGACACGCTGCAGTGCCGCGTCACGCACGCCCTCCTGGCCCGCGACACGCCCGCCGTGTCCTGCCTCGACGCGGCGCTCGACGGCGGCGAGGCGTGCGTGGCCCAGCGGGGGGCTGGCTGCGAGACCTACTGCGACCTGATGACCGAGCACTGCGCGAGCGTCTACCCGAACCGGGACAACTGCCTCGGAAGCTGCGAGACCTTCCCCGGCGGCCCCGATGACACCGACAGCGACAGCTTCGAGTGCCGTGAGAGGTACGCGCGCGCGGCGGCCAGCGACGCGTCGGCCTGCAACAAGGCGGCGATCACCGGCGGTGGCGTGTGCGGCACGCCCTGCGAGGGCTACTGCGATCAGGTGCTGGCCAACTGCTCGGACGCGATGGACGTGGTCTACGCCGATCGCCCGACCTGCCTGCAGATGTGCGGCCTGCTCGACGGCACGGCGCCGGCCGACGATTGGCGCGACGAGGGCGACTCGGTGCAGTGCCGGGCCTACCACGGCAGCGCGCCGGCCTCCTTCGACTCGCAGACGCACTGCCCGCACGCCGCGCTCTACAACGACGTGCACTGCGGCACGCGGTGCGGCACCTACTGCTCGATCATGGCGGCGGAGTGCCCCGGGACCTACCCGGGCGAGGGCGAGTGCGCCAGCCGTTGCGAGGCGCTGGGGCCCGAAGCCGCCCTCTATCCCTTCCCCGATCCCGTGGACGCCTGCACGCGCTGACGGGCATGGGTGACAGGTCGTTGCCCACCGCGGTGGCGCGGCGTTAACGTGGCGCTGGGCCAGGAGGAGCGAATCACCGTGCCGCCGCGCAAGATCCCCTACAGCTTCACTCGTGTCGACGACGTCTGGTGCCGCCTCGAGCCGGAGGGCGAGCCCGAGCGGGTCGAGATCTTCTGCGCCCGACTCGTCGAGCGGGGCATGGGCGACGCCGCCGACGCCTTCCGCGGCCTCTTGCGCTCCGCGGACAACTACAACGCCAAGCGGTTCACCGTGCAACTGCAGGGGGTGAAGTGGTCCGAGCCGGACTACTCCACCGAGGAGCCCCCGGAGCAGGTCGCGCGGCGCTCGCGTCTGGATGAGGCCGAAGAGCGGCTGGCGATGCTCGAGGCGAGCGTGAAGGGGGCCGTCGAGCGGATGGACGCGGCGACCCGGGCCGCAGAGCAGGCCGTGGAGCGCGTGGCGCGGGCGGACGGTGAGCTCCAGGCTCTCGCGCTGGAGCTGCGGACGCCCCGGCCCGAGGCGCCGGGCCCCAACGACCAACGCATCGCGCGCGCCGAGGCGTCGTTCAACCAGCTCGACGGGGCCATCGCCGATCTGCGCGGCGGGCTCGACACGTTGCGCGCCGAGGTCGCCGCCTACGCGCAGTCCACCGCGAAGCGCGGCGCACGCAAGGGCTCGTCCGAGGCTGACGTCAAGGTGCGGGTCGAGGCCCTCGACGAGCGCGTCGACCGGGTCCTGTCGACGCTCGACCACGAGCGCCGCAGCGTGGAGGCGATGCGGGCGCGGGTGGACAACCTCGATCAGCGCACGCACGGGCCGGTCCACGCGGACGCTGTGGCCAAGGCGCTGATGGACGACCTGCGGCGGGCGACCGAGGTCGTGCGCAAGCGCGTGGAGGAGCACGTGGCCGGCACGCCGCGCCACGTGATCGAGCGGGTCAGCGAGATCGTGCGTGAGGCCGGTCTGCAGTTCGAGGCCTATGTCCCGGCGATGACTGCCTGGGTGGAGCACCGCAAGGAGCGCCTCGCGCCCAGCGGTCTGCTGGAGCGCTTTGGCGACGGGACGACCGCGAGCGAGCTGTCGGTGCTGGTCGGCCTGGTGGTGGTCGAGGCGGGCCTGGACGACCGGTCCGAGGGGGGCCCCGAGGACCTGGTCATTCGGCTCTTCCGCGACGCCTACGCCCAGCGTCCCGAGCTGCCCGAGGCGATCCTCGCGCCCCTCACGCACCTCTGCGCCGAGGCAAGGCTCGAGCCGATCCTGCCCGGTCGCGGCGGCGCCTTCAACGGCGCGCTGCACGTGGTGGAGGGCGCCTGCGAGGTCGAGGGCGTTGCCTCGGGGGCGATCGCGCGCTTGGTGTCGCCGGGCTTCCGGCGCGCGGGCGGAGGCGAGATCCTCGAGCCGGCGAGCGTCCTGCTGGCCGAGTGAGCCGCGGGGCGCGCGACGTGGGTCGTCTCACCGAGGTGGGGCGCGGTCGTCCCCGTCGGGATCCACGTCGCTGCGCCGGACGGCGCCCTTGCCGAAGCGGGCCTCCACCGCGTCGAGCGCCGCCGACAGCCGCGCCTGCTTCGCCACCCGCGCCTGGCCGAAGAGGTCGAGCTGCTCGGGCGCGTCCCGCGCGATCAGGTCGTAGCCGGTCAGCCCCACCAGCCGTAGCGGCGCGTTGAGCTCGAAGTGCCCCAGCAGGTCGACCGCGGCCGCGAAGAGGGGCTCGGCGTCGCACAAGGGCGCCGCCAGCCGGGCCTGCCGCGTCAGGATCTGGAAGTCGCTGGTCTTGAGCTTCACCCGCACCCCGCCCGCGCGGAGCCCGGCCTTGCGCAGGCGGCGCGCCACCTCGTCCGCGGCCTTTCGCAGGTGCACCTTGATCTCGGCGGCCGTGCGAATGTCGACCTCCAGCGTGCGCTCCGATCCGATGCTCCGGGCCTCGCGGCTGCCGTCCACGGGGCGCGGATCGTCGGCGCGCGCCAGGCGCCGGAAGTGCGGTCCCTGTGAGCCCAGGTGGTGCGCCAGCCAGGCGGGATCGGCGCGCGCCACGTCGCCCAGCGTGTGCAGCCCCAGCGCCTCCAGCCGCGGCACCGTCTTCGGCCCCGCCCCCCACAGCCGCTTGACCGGCAGGGGCGCCAGGAAGTCGACCGCCCGGTCAGGGGGCACGACGGTGAGGCCGTCGGGCTTTTGAAAATCGCTGGCCACCTTGGCCACGAACTTGGTGCCCGAGACGCCCACCGACACCACCAGCCCGCCGGTGGCGGCGCGCACCGCGTCCTTCAGCGCGCGTCCCATCTGCTCGGGGCTCCCGAACAGCCCCACGGCGCCGGTCATGTCGAGGAAGGCCTCGTCGAGGCTCAGCGGCTCGACGACCGCGGCGAAGTCGCGAAAGACGCTCATCACCGTGGCCGACACCTCGACGTAGCGCGAGAAGCGCGGGGTCACGACGATGGCCTGGGGGCAGCGGCGCAGCGCCTGCGCCATGGGCATCGCGCTGCCCACGCCGAAGGGTCGCGCTTCGTAGCTGGCCGTGGTCACGACGCCGCGGGCCGAGGGGCCGCCGACGATGATGGGCTTGCCGCGCAGCTCGGGGCGATCGAGCTGCTCCACGGCCGCATAGAACGCGTCCATGTCCGCGTGCAGGACGATTCGAGGCCAGGTCGGAGGGGCTACGGACACCCCGCCAGCCCCTGAATCCAGGCCCCGATCAGCGTCACCCCGTGCGCGTCGACGCGGGCCGTGCCGAGGGGTGGCATCTGCTCGTCGCCGCGTCGGCTCACGCGGGCGAGGAGCACGCTGCGCGCAGGATCGCCCGCCGCCACGAGCCGCGCGTCGACGAGGCCCAGGTCGCCCTGCTGAGGCGGCTGATCGCAGAGCCCGGTCTCGGCCAGCGGCGTCGTCGCGCGCAGATCGATGCGCGCGTTGGCGGTGCCGTTCGGCCGGTGACACATGCTGCAGTTGGCGTCGAGCAGTGCCCGCGCGCGAGCCTCGACGTCGGCGTCGGCGTCGTCGGGGGCCGGGAAGGAGGGC
>CALBMW010000237.1 GCA_937896275.1 uncultured Myxococcales bacterium | reverse complement strand
CGTGACGCGCGGCCGGACCCGGGCCCGCCCCTGGTGACCGATCTGGGCCCGGCGCCCGATCTGGGCCCGGCGCCCGATCTGGGCCCGGGGCCCGTGGACGAGCAGTGCAATGGGCGCGACGACGATCGCGACGGCGCCATCGACGAGGGCGCCCCCTGCGGCCCCTGGGCTGCGGCGCACTGCGCGGTGTGGCTGGGCTGGGCCGACGAGCGGCAGGGGCCGGCCGGGGTCGCGCCCGCCTGGGGACCCTGCCCGCCCGCCGATCGACACGCGTCCGAGAACCTGGGCTGCGTGGCCACGCGGCGCGACGGCTTGTTCCGCAAGGTCGATCTCAACGGTAACGTGGACGACAACGATCAGCTCGGCCTGGCCTTTCGGTGCGAGGACGCGGAGGCGCCCGAGCTCGCCGCGTGGGTTCAGACCCGCTGCGCCGTGTTCTTGGGCTGGGCCGACGATCGCCAGGGTCCGTCCGACCGCTCCGAGCGCTGGGATGACTGTCCGGGCGCCCTCGAGGGCCGCAGCGGCGCGGTCAAGTGCACGTCGAGCGGCTTCGACGGGCAGTTTCGCGCCATGACGCTGGGGGGCGACGTGGACGACAACGATCAGCTCGGCCTCGCCTTCGTCTGCCGCGACGCGGAGGACCCGGCGCGGGCCGGCGCGCTGGCGGGCGCGATCGAGGTCTTCATGGGCTGGGCCGACGAGCACCGGGGGCCCGCCGACGGCGCGGCGTCCTGGGCGGCGTGCCCCGCTCAGCCGCGCTTCGGCGACGGCAACATCGGCTGCGTCGGCACCGGCGGCGACCAGCGCTTCCACCGCCTCGATCTGGGGGGCGAGGTCAACGGCGACGACGAGTTGGGGGTGGCGCTGCGGCCACGGTGAGGCTGGGCCGTTTGCTCCCGGCGCGGCCCGCGTGCACCATGGGCGCGGCTGCCGCGCTTCGCCCTCGGGAGGCGGCGACGGAGGTTCGCGATGAGCGTGCGATGGCTGGCGTGGGTGGTGATGGTGGCGGGGGTGGTGGTCGCCTGTGACGAGGGCGACGGATCGAGCGAGCCCGCCGAGCCCGCGGGGAGCGCCTTCCCCAACGGCAACCCGGCCGAGGCCGACGGTTACGCGCTCGGGCTCAGCCGTGAGGGCGCGGCCGGCGCGCTGACCGTTCGCTTCAAGGACGCCTTGCCGGCCCCACCGGACATTGGCGACAACGCCTGGCAGATCGAGGTGCTCTCGGGCGACGCGCCGATGACCGGCTGCTCGATCGACGTTCAGCCCCGCATGCCCGCGCACGGCCACGGCACCTCCGTGCAGGCCGAGGTGGAGCCGATGGCCGACGTGCCGGGCAGCTACCGCGTCGCGCCGGTCAACATGTTCATGCCTGGCTTGTGGGAGGTCACCCTCGGCCTGACCTGCGGGCGGGTCGACGACGTGGTCGTCTTCAGGTTCTGGATCGAGAGCTGATCGTCCTGGGGGCGCCGCGCGCCGCTGCCCGCTCACATCGAGGGCGCCCTGCCCTGCCTGGCGTCGGTGAGCGGTGAGCGCGGGTTCGAGGGGCGGAAGGAGTCCGACGATGAGTGACCGCGAACACTGGGACGCCGTCTACGAGTCGAAGGCCCCCGAGGCGGTGAGTTGGTACGCGCCCCGGCTGGCGACGTCGCTCGACCTCGTCGGCGGCCTCGGCCTGGCGCCGACCGCTCGCATCATCGACGTGGGCGGGGGCGCGTCGACCTTCGCCCAGGATCTCCTGGCCCAAGGCTTCGAGCGGCCCACGGTGCTCGACATCTCGCAGGCGGCCGTGGACACCAGCCGGCGTCGCATGGGCGAGGACGCCGAGCGGGTGGACTGGATCGTCGGCGATGTCACCGCCGTCGAGCTTCCCCAGGGCCGCTTCGACCTGTGGCACGACCGGGCCGTCTTCCACTTCCTCACGCGCGAGGACGACCGGCGGCGCTACGTCGACGCCGTGCTCCGCGCGGTCAAGCCGGGGGGACACGTCATCGTCGCGACCTTCGGTCCCGAGGGCCCCGAGAAGTGCAGCGGCCTCGAGGTGGTCCGCTACTCCGCCGACGCCCTGCACGCCGAGTTCGGGGCCACCTTCGAGAAGCTCAGCAGCTCGACGGAGATCCACCAGACCCCCTGGGGATCGACGCAGGCCTTCCTCTATTGCTTGTGCCGGCGCGGGGGCGACGCAGCGCCGAGGCCAGCGGGCGGCGCGTGATCCGGCGCCCCGGCAGGTGCCGCAGCGACAGGTGCGCGACAGGTGCGGTGCGCGACAGGTGCCGCGACAGGTGCCGCGACAGGTGCCAGGCACCTCTTCAGGCGCTGCCGCGACAGGTGCCGCGACAGGTGCCGCGACAGGTGCCGCGACAGGTGCCGCGACAGGTGCCAGGCACCTCTTCAGGCACGCCTCGGGGGTCGAATGCCGGGGTCGTCGAATGCCGGGGTCGAACATACTCAGTTATCACTTACGCCGCGCAAACAAGTGATAACTGAGTATGTTCGACCCCGGTTGGCCGACCCCGGTTGGCTTCGGCGGGCCTCGGCTTCGATGGGCAGGTGTACGACGGGAATTGCGGTGGACTGCGAGCCTTCTGCCGCGGTGCGGTCGGCGCCCCGGTTCAGGGGACCGCTCGGGCCACACAGAGGCCCGACTCCAGGATCAGACGCAGGTCCCTGTCCTTGGCGAGCACGAACGCCTCGTGCTCTTCGGCGAGTCGCGCGATCAGGCAGTCGATGGTGGAGCGGATCGTGACCCCCTGGCGCCGCAGCCCGCGGAACAGCGCGGCGGCCGCAACATAGGTCTCGGGCCCGGCGGGCTCGAGCCAACGCATGTCCCGGAAGTGTGACTCGAGCGACGCCACATCGTCCTGATTTCGGAGCCCCTGCAGGAACTCGGCGACCACGACGCCGCACGTCGCGATGTCGTCCTCGTCCTCGATGAGCCTCGCCAGGCGCTGCGCCTCGGCCGATGCGTAGCCGTTGAAGAAGTCCACCCAAACGGATGTGTCTACCAGCACGTTCACTGACGGCCACGCAGCGCGTCGATGTCACCCGTCCACTCGACCTTGCCTCGGAGCTCGAGGAGCTCCTTCCGCCGCTTCCGCCGAGCGAAGGTGCGCAGGGCCTCGTTGATCACCTCGGTCTTGCTGCGTCCGCCGGCGTACTTCATCGCCGCCGCCAACGCGTCGTCGTCCAGGTTGAGCGTCGTTCGCATGATCTGCCTCCAGGCGCAGATCTTCGTCTGCGACCCCCTGCACGTCAAGAGGCCGGCCGCCGAGCGGGTCTGCTCAACGTCCGTTGGTTCTCCGCCATAGGTGTCGGCCGTTTCTCACCGGCCCTCCGGGCAGTGCCGCAACAGGTGCCGCAACAGGTGCCGCAACAGGTGCCCGCAACAGGTGCCCGCAACAGGTGCCAGGCACCTCTTCAGGGCACCACTTCGGGCACCGCTCGACGGTGGCGCCCGTGCGCTCAGAACCCGCAACAGGTGCCAGGCACCTCTTCAGGGCACCACTTCGGGCACCGCTCGACGGTGGCGCCCGTGCGCTCAGAACCCGCAACAGGTGCAACCCGCAACAGGTGCCAGGCACTTCTTCAGGGGTGCCAGGCACCTCTTCAGCACCCCTTCCAGCAGGGGTGCCAGGCACTTCTTCAGGGGTGCCAGGCACCTCTTCAGCACCCCTTCAGGGCACCCCTTCGGCCACCCCTGGAGGGTGGCGTCCGTCCCCTCAGAACCCGATCGGGACGCACAGCGCCTCGCGCCCGCTGAGCCGTGTGAAGCGCAGATCAGCGTGGTCGGGCGTCCACTCCAGCGCCGTGCCCTCGAGGTCGAAGGTTGGCATCGCCGCGCGCACGGCGGGGTCCAGGTCGCCGCTGTCGATCAGGTCGTCCAACACGTCGAGCCCGATCGGCCGCGCGCGCACCCGCATGGTCACGCGGTCCGGGGTGCGGGGGTTCGAGGCGTCGAAGGCCACGTAGCGCCGCACGACGTGTTGCCCGCCGAACGTGGGCAGGCTGCTCGCGCCGATGGGCGGCGCCGGCAGCGGATCGCTGAGCACCGACGCGACGTCCCAGAACATGTGCGCCGTCGCCCCCTGGGCGGTGAGGGCCCGGTCGTTCATCAGCCAGAGATCGGGATCGGCCAGCTGCGCCACGGGCTCGCCGTCGCCCACGACGCCGCTCTCGTAGATCACCTCGTCCCCGGCGAAGGCGCGCAGCTCGACCCAGAAGCGCCGGTCGTGCGCCGCCCCGCTGGGCACGCCGTGGCCCGCGCCCACGTTCTCGAGGGCGACCTCGATCTCGGCGCCGCCGGTTCGGGGCAGGACGCACAGCTCGGCCACCAGCACCGTGTCCAGCTCGCGCTGCACCCCGTCGCGCTGCGCCTCCGCCTCGGCGAAGGGGGTGAGGGCCACGTCCACCCCCGGCATGGCGTGGTCGTGCTGGCGCCGCACCGGGACGCCTTCGACGTCGGCGATGGGCCCGCTTCGCCCGTGCATGTGGCACGCGTTGCAGGTGTTCTTCCGCTTCGGATCATCGCTGTTGAACAGCGAGCCCAGCCACTCCGTGTAGCCGCGCTCGAGGTGCACCCCGGCGGGGGTCACGACGTCGTGGCAGCTGCCGCACAGCGCCGCCGAGCGCAGGTCCTCCCGGTCGTGCAGCGGCGAGTAGGCCGATCGGTGAGGCGCTGACACCGGCTCGGCGACGCCGGCCCGCATGACGCCGTCCATCGCCACGCGCAGCGGGTTGTTGTGCGTGCCCTCCACCGCATCGATCTGGTGGCAGAAAGCGCAGGTGATGCCGTGCAGCGCGGGCGGCACGTCGTCCATGTTCAGGCCGTCGACGGTGAGGCCCATGCGGACCGCCAGCGGGGCGTGGCACTGGATGCAGAAGTCGCCCAGCGCCCCCCCCGTCTCGCGCTGGCCGCGCGCGTTCATGGCCCGGAAGACGGGATCCTCGGCGGCGTAGGCGTGCATGCTGCCCGACCACTGGCGGTAATGATCGGGGTGGCAGTCGGCGCACGTGGCCGGGTCGAGCGTCTGCGCGAAGGTGAGCGGCGCGCTGCCACCGTCGTCGCAGGCCACGAAGAGCGACGCCACCAGCGTGAGCCCGGGCGAGGCCCGTCTCAGCGCTCGGCTCCGTCGTGCACCCACTGCTCGATGGCGCAAATCTCGGCCTCGCCCACCGGCACGCCGGGAGGCATCAGGGGGGCGCCCTCGCCGTGGAGGCGCCGCGCCAGCTTGCTGCAGGCGGCGGCGCCCGGCACGACACGGCCGTGGTGCATCAGCGCGTCGTAGGAGGCAGTGTCTTCGGCGAAGACGATGCGCCCGCGGGCGCCCGTCGCGTGGCACGCCGAGTTCGTGCCGCACTTCACCACCAGCGTGCGCTCGTAGACGTTCTCCCAGACGGGCTCGTAGAGCGGCGCGCAGGCAGGGCGCTCGGTCTCGGGCGTACACGGGGTGGCGGCTTCGTCGCTCGCACAGCCGGCCAGCAGAGACCCGGCCAGTAGAGACCCGGCCAGCAGAGACCCGGCCAGCAGAGATCCGAGGAGCAAGCGGGGCAGCGGACTTCGCATCGCGGGCAACCTACCGGCTGGGCGCGCGTTGGCGCAAAGCGGCTCGAGAGCTTCCCCACAAGTCCGGGACGGAGCGCCGCGCCGCGAGGCAACTTCGTGGCGAGACCCCTACGGGCGGACCGCCAACGCCCGTCGCACCGCGCGCAGCACCCGCTCCACGGTCGGGATGTCATCCTCGGGCAGCGGCCGCTCCTCGTCGGCGGCCTGCTCCCACAGGGCGGTCGTGGCGGCCACGGCCAGGGCCGGCTCGACCTCGTCGTCGACCTCGTGCGTCAGCGCCGCGCGCAGCGCCCCACGCCCCGGGCGCCCAACCTCACCGCGCGCCTCGCGCAGCATCCACCAGGTCTCGAAGGTCTGATCCATCGCGACCTCCTGGGCAACGGCGTGGGCGTCCTGCAGGGCCTCGAACACGAAGGTGGCCGTCTCGGCCTGCACGTTGTCGAACTGATCGCGCGCGCGCCGCCAGTCCTTGGACGGCAGCGCGTCCAGGCGGCGCCACGCGCTGTCCACCCAGTCGGCGGTCAGCGGCTGGGCCGGGTCGAAGTCCGGCTCCCCCAGCGTCACCAGATCGGCCACAGCGTCGGCGGCGACCAGATCCCACAGGCCGAAGAGGTTGCTGAAGGTGCGCTTCGCCTGCTCGGGCGACGCGAAGGCCGGATCCAGCTCCCACAGCAGCGGGATGATCTCGTTGGCCGCGCTGCCCTCCTCGACGCCGGCCACGAACTCGTCGGTGACCTCGTCGACGCTGAGCTCACAGCCGGACCCGGCGAGCAGCTGCCCCAGCACCTCGGGCCCCTCGTAGGCGCGCGGCAGGCGCCCGCCATTGTCCCGCCCACCCTTGCCGCCCCTGGGCTGATTGTTCTGCTTCATGGCCGCGCAGGTTGGCAGAAGGCCGGTGCCGATTCCAGCGGTTGCGGCTGACCCCGAGCGGCCGATCGCATACAAGCCGATCGCAAACCAACTGCGGGCGGCGCACCCCGCGCGCGCCAGGGGGCCGCGATGAGACTGCTCGAGTCCTTGTTCCACCGGAATCGCGCCTGGGCCGAGCGCATGCGTGCCGAGGATCCGCGGTTCTTCGAGCGCCTCTCCGATCAGCAGGCGCCCCAATACCTGTGGATCGGCTGCTCTGACAGCCGGGTGCCCGCCAATCAGATCGTCGACCTGCGTCCGGGCGACGTCTTCGTGCACCGCAACGTCGCCAACCAGGTCATCCACGCCGATCTGAACTGCCTGTCGGTGCTTCAGTTCGGCGTCGAGGTGCTGCAGGTCCGCCACGTGATCGTCTGCGGCCACTACGGTTGCGGGGGCGTGCAGGCCGCCTTCGACGACCACCGCCACGGGCTCGTCGACAACTGGCTGGGCCACGTACACGACATCGCCGAGCGCTATGGCGAGCTGCTCGACGGCCTGCCCCAGGATCACGATCCGGTGGACACGCTGTGCGAGCTGAACGTGATCGGGCAGGTGCTCAACGTCTGCAACAGCACCGTGGTCCAGGACGCCTGGGCGCGGGGGCAGTCGTTGTCGGTGCATGGCTGGATCTACGCGCTCGAGGACGGGCTGCTCGCCGACCTCGACGTCACGCTCGACGCGGACAGCGATCTATTGGCGGCGCGGATCGCGGCCGTCGAGGCCTGCCGGCGCCGCGCAGGGTGAACCTCGACGGGCTGCTCTCCGACGCCGAGGCCGCCACCACGTGGCCGCGAGGAGCAGGGCGGCCGCGAGCGGAGAGGGCGCCGGACCGCCAGGGATCCCGCTGCAACC